>JARFQX010000232.1 GCA_029287555.1 Rubripirellula sp.
CAAGCAGTTCGACCTTTTCTACCAGCAATTGTGGGCGGATGAGCAGGGAATCGAATCGGTGCGGATGGCGCTTGCGATGAATGCACCCGTCGTCACTCAGGTGGTCGATGTCGTGCAACCGGAGGCGATTCGGCACGAGCAAGCCGTTTACGAGTTGTTTAGTCGTAACGGCGTGATCGATCAGTTGGCGTTTGCCTTAAGTCAAGTGGATTATCCCGAATTCGATCGAAGCCGAGCCCCGGTCAATTTGATCGGTTCTGGCGCCGACTTCAAAGCCCGCGTTCTGGTGTTGATTCGCTGAGGCGAGTGCTTTGTCAAACCTTGGATTTTGGGTGGCCGGGAAAAGGGGTCAGGGCCGGGAAAAGGGGTCAGACACCAAAAGTGCGAAGCACCCGAAGGGCCGTTCCGGCTTTTGGTGTCTGACCCCTTTTCCCGGCCCAGGTTCAACCCCATTTTTGGGTTCTGACAAAGCACTAACTTCCGATTCTCTGCAAGACCACGTCGAGGGTCTTACGCAACGCCGCACCGCTTGCCCGCATTCCCTGCATCTCTCTCGGCCACAGTTCGATCTCCATGCGGTCGAGCACTCCGGCTCGACCAACGACCGTCGGCACGGATAGCGCCACGTCACGGATACCGTAACATCCAGACTGAACTGAGCTGACCGGTAGCACGCAACGACGGTCGAGCGCGATCGCTTCGAACACGTCGCGAATCGCGATGCCGACAGCAAAGCCGGCACCTCCCTTGCGTTTGATCACCTCGGCGCCGCTGCCACGGGTTCGGGTGAAGAGCTGGTTGGCCAGAGAAGGATTCCATCCGGGATACTTGTCGAGAGGCAAGCCCGCGATGGCAGCGCTACTCCAAATCGGCACCATCGAATCGCCATGCTCACCGAGGATCAGGGCTTTGGTTTGTGTTGGTGGGGCCCCAAGTTGTTCAGCGATCAGCGAGCAAAACCGAATGGTATCGAGTTGCGTTCCCAGTCCAATCACCTGGTTGCATGGCAAGCCGAGCTTCTTCGCGGCCACGTACGTCAAGATGTCGACGGGGTTGCTGACAACCAGCACGATCGCTGTTGACTTGGGACCCGCAGTCGCCACGTCCTGGAGAATCTTCACAAACAGATCCGTGTTGCGATTGATCAAGTCCAGTCGGGACTCGTCCGGCTTGCGACGCAGTCCCGCGGTGATGCAGATCACGTCACTGTCGGCAATGTGCTCATAACCTCCACCACGGATCACCTGGTCCGCAATGCTCGGGCCTCCATGCTGCAGGTCCAAGGCGTGTCCGACCGCCAATTCCTGGTTGACATCCAACAGCGCGATTTCTTTGGCGATGCCGCCGCACTGCAGTGCAAATCCGGCACACGATCCAACTAGTCCGCCGCCGCCAATGATCGATACTTTCATGAGTTCACTCTTGAAATGCGGTGTGTCTTGTTTCTCGGTGGTTCGTCTGGAAACGCTCAGGCATGTTGTTGCAGTTGTCGCATCACTTCGTCGGTAATCAGCTTGACCAACGCTTCGTCATCGTTGACCGCTCCCATGCCGGATGTTCCGTTCGAGGCCGAAGAGGAAGCCGATGAATCCGAGTCCTTCAGTGGAGGCGGTGCCGGAAAGGCACGCCGCTCAACGCCGGACGAGGCCCATGAATCTCGAAAGATGTCGTTGGCACAAATGTCGCAGTTTTCGTACTCGGGTGTGTTGCGGGGATCGGCGTAGCCCCACTGAGCTTTGAGGTCGAGCAGTTCCTTCGACTTTTCACCGCCAAGGTAGGACACGTGCCCGAGTTGTCGAGCGAGCATCAGCATGCGGCAATAGGAATCGAGAATCTCCGTCCACCAGAAAGCCTGTTCGACGGTTTCGCCGTAGCTGACCGTACCGTGATTGGCCAGGATCATCACGTTGGTGCGGCTCACGAAGGGAATGATGGTTTCGGCGAACGCTTGACCGCCGGGCGTTTCGTACTTGGTGATGGGAACGTCTCCCAAGAAGACTTCGACCTCCGGGAGCACACACTGCGGAATCGGTTCACGTGCGATTGCAAACGCGGTTGCGTGCGGCGGATGGCAGTGGACCACACTCTTGATGTCTTCCCTCTGCCGATAGATCTCCAGGTGCAGCAACGCCTCGCTTGATCGCTTCTTACGACCGGAGATCTGCTTGCCTGTCATGTCGATCATCGAGATGTCCTCGGGCTTGAGAAACCCCTTGCAATGAAGCGTCGGCGTGCAAAGCACCTCGTTATCGCTGACGCGAACGGTGATATTCCCGTCGTTGGCCGCTGCAAACTGGCGATTGTAAATGCGACGACCGATGTCGCAGATATCTTGCTTGATGCGATGTAGGTTTTGCATTTCTTTCCTCGTCTATTGATTCGAGCAGAACCGCCGTGGATGCGGGTCGTTGTGGTTGGTATTCGATTGCTATTGGCGTTGGGATAATGGGCTTCGTTAATCGAGCTCGACGTCATCAAGTAGCGCAACGATGGAAGCGTCTAGCGGTTTGCGATCGGGATAAAACGGCTGGGCCGATTCGGGACCCTCCGCCATCGCGACCAGGTCTCCGATTCCGGTGCCGCAGAGATCCCAGGCGACGATCGTGTCACCGCCGAGTGGTTGCGTGTCGACGCGATCGATGTCATCGACAACTTCCACGCAGCGGAGCTTGGCGGCCGTCATCGACGGATGGGACCTCGACAGGGTGACCGATCCAATGGTGCGGGCGAGCTTCATGGACGCGATCTCCCTGTTCTTGCAATTTGCGACGCGACGTTGACCGCCGCGGTCAGGTTTAGCCGTTTCATATCGAGCACCCAGGCGGTGACATCAAGTTCTCCGGCGAATCGTTGGACCTCGGCGATCGAGCCGACCATCGCTGCTACTTCACCCTCTCGCACACACTGGTCGTAAAGATCCCTTGCCGGCGTATCGCTGAGAATGATCTTGGCCGCACCACACCTGATTCCACGTCCCGCCAATTGACGCGCGACCGCTGTCGCGCGAGCCGGCGTGGCGCGGTCGATGACGGTCGGATGCTGCCATGCGGGTGGCTGGGAAGTGGGTGGCTGGGAAGTGACGGCATGGGAAGTGACGGCATGGGACGCGGGGGCGGCAATCGGTTCGCCACGATTGATCGTGATGCCTCGCGCCCGGGCCTCATCATGCGCCGAGGGGGTGATGACCGCGGAGGCGTCGACGAACAACTCGGCGATGCCCTCGGCCAGTCCGGAAATGGTGTTCGCGCTAATCACTCGATCGCCAATCGATGCCGCGGTCCGATCGGTTTTCGAATCCGATCCGTTCGATCCATTGGCCGATGCCGCGTGACCGAGTCGCGCAAGAACTTCACGAGCCACTGCCGCGAGTGTCTCGGGGTCGATCGGAGGTGTTTCGCTTCGCTCGGTGGCCGACACTTCTCTAGTCCACGATTCCGAGTACGGTCCAACGCGCCGGCGTATCGCGGCATCCGGTCAACTCCCGCGCGTACGATCCATCGCTCGTTACCATCACACGGTCCCCGCGCCGCGAGCCAAACTGGTCGAGAGCCACCAGCGGTGGCCCATCAGCCGAGTCGTCTGCGGTCAACAGGCGAACGACCACGAGACGTTGACCATCAAAGCTAGTGTGCTTGATGGTGGCTCGAGTCGATCCGAGGACCAATGCAGGTTGCATCCTGTTTCTTATTCCTTTCACCGTTTGCGAATCAAATTCAAATGACTCGCAACTCGTCAATCATGCTGCAGCGCCGTTCGCGGGTGAACGTATTGGCGGTCGTGACGCCTTCGCCAGTCGGCCCCGCGATCGAGAATGACAGGTAGCCTTCTCCACCCAGTCCCAACGCGGACATGCTGGGGCCATTCTTGACAAACAAGGTGGTGTCAAGTCGCCGACCCATCTGGGTCATGTTGTGGACATTGCGCGAATGAATGATCGAAGTATGCCGAAAATCGTGCTCATACTCTTCAGCCATGTCGATCGCGTGATCAATATTGCGAGCTCGAACGAAAGGCATGAACGGCATCATTTGTTCGACGCTGACAAAGGGATGATGCTCGTCCGTTTCCCCGAACACCAATTCGACCGAGTCGGGGATCGCCACGCCGGCCGCTTTGGCCAGAAAAGACGCATCTTGGCCGATGAAGTCCTTGCCGGGCGCGTCATGTTGGTCATCACCAACCTTGACGATCGCCTGGCTGGTCAATGTGGCAATCTGTGCCGCATTGAGTTCATGGGCTCCGGCCCGCCGCATGGCTGCCATCATGTCGTCGAAGACACTCTCCACGACAAAGACTTCTTTCTCCGCGATGCACAGCAAATTGTTGTCGTAAGCACCGCCTTGGATGATGCATCGCGCCGCGTTGTCCAGATCGGCGGTTTCATCGACGACCACGGGGGGGTTGCCAGGGCCCGCGACGATTGCCCGTTTACCGCTGCGAAGTGCCGCTCGTCCAACCGCGGGGCCGCCGGTGACGCAGATCAACGCCACGCTGCGATGTTTGAACAAGGCCTCGGCCGATTCGAGCGTGGGTTCGGCGATGACGCAGATCAGGTTGTCGATCCCCAACTCTTGGGCGATCGCCGCGTTGAACCGTCGAACTCCCTCGGTCGCAACCTTCTTACCCGCTGGATGAGGATTGACAACGACGGTGTTTCCACCGGCCAGCATGCTGACCGCGTTCCCGGTGATGGTCGGTAGGCTGTGAGTCACGGGCGTGATTGCGCCAATCACGCCAAAGGGGGCTCGATCGATCACTGCCAGCCCGTGGTCGCCACTGAAGCACTTCGTTTCCAGCATCTCGACACCCGGGGTTCGTTCACCGAGCGTGCGGAGTTTTTCAATCTTGTGTTCCAACCGACCGATCTTGGTTTCTTCCATTTCCATCCGGCCCAATTCTTCGCAGTGGTCGATGGAGATGCGGCGGATGATGTCGATCACACGCTTGCGGTCGGCGAGCGGGCAGTCACGATACTGTTCGAATGCCTGACGCGCCGCGACGACCGCCGATTCCGCGTCCTGGAACACCCCGTGTTTCCCAGTGACCGATGGAGTCGTGACCGATGGAGCCGTGAGCGATGGAGCCGTGAGCGATGGAGTCGCGACCGCCCTTCCATTGCCCGGCATGGGGCCGACTTCGGCAAGCACCTGCGCGACGACGTTGCGAATAATCTGTTCGTTAACTTGCATGTTTCCGTTATCTCTCAGGAGTAGTCTGGATCTCTCGGGAGTCGACTGAGGCGATTCAAGACTTGTTGCGCGAGTAGACCGAGTGCTTTTCGATCTGTACCTGATCGACGATGCCGATGATGACGGCGTCGATCGGTAATTCTTTGGTCTCGGGCGTCAACCGAGCGCTGCTGCCTTGCGTGATCAACACGAAATCCCCTTCGCCCGCGCCAAGCATGTCGACGGCGATGAAGGTGCGACCGGTCGTGACCAGCGACCGGCGTTTCTTTGCCTCCAGCCGGTACGGTTCAACGACGAGCAGCTTGTGGCCGGTCATCGACGCGACCTTCTGCGTACTGACCACCGAGCCTGTGACTTGAGCGACAAACATGGACGGGGAAGGCCTTCTTGTTGGTTAACGTTGCAACACGTCGACGCACTGTCGCGCGACGATGATTTCTTCGTTCGTGGGGATCACCCACAACTCGATTCGGCTGTCGGCCGCGTGAAACGTCGATTCGCCATGAACCGCCTCGTTGGCCTCCGGATCGATCACGATGCCCAGTTCTTCCAGGCCTTGGCAAACCGCCGCGCGGATTCGTTTCCCCTTTTCACCGATCCCTCCGGTAAACACGATCGCGTCGGCCCCGCCGAGGGCGACAAGCATGCCGCCCAGGTGCCGGCGAATCTCTTGCACGAACACGTCAAGGGCAAGCTGCGAGCCGGAATCGCCCCGGTCGGCCGCTTGCTCTAGATCGCGGATGTCACCACTTGAACCGCTCAATCCGAGCAGTCCGCCGTGGCTGGCCAAGTGTGCCAAGACCTCGTCGAGACTCATTCCGGTTCGCTCGATGATGAGCGGCAACGCGAAGGGATCGAAGTCACCGACGCGATTGTTTTGCGGCAGTCCCGTTTGCGGCGTCATTCCCATGGTCGTCATGACGCTTTTTTCGGAGTCGATCGCTGTCAAGCTGCTGCTGCCACCGAGATGGCACGAGATCACTCGCGCATCGACGCGCCCGAGAAGCTCGGCCGAACGCGTTGCGATGTAACGATGACTCGCACCGTGAAAACCGTACTTGCGAATGTGAAACTCATCGGCCCACGCACGTGGGATCGCGTACTCCCGTCGACTCTCGGGGATGCTCCGGTGGAAGTCCGTTTCGAAAGCCGCCACCAGTGGCAAACCGGGAAGACGTTCGCGGAGTGATTGCATCGCCGCGATGTACGGTGGATTGTGCGCCGGCGCCGCCGTGTTCATCTCCGCCATGGCATCGAGCACATCGTCGTCGACGACGAATACACCGGAGAGACGACCGCCATGCACCGCCTTGAATCCGATTGCCGAGACTTGGGAAGCGTCTCGCAGAACACCGTGCTGCGGATCGGTCAACTGTTCCAGACAAGCCGACACCGCAACGCCGTGATCCGGTACGGGCATCGTCCGTTCGTCCGACCAGTCACCGATTTCGGCGACGCACTTGCTTTCGCTCTCACCGATTCTTTCGACCGCACCGCGCGCCAGGCATCGCTCATCGGTCATGTCAAACAACCGATACTTGAAGCTGGTCGAACCGAGGTTGGCAACGAGGACGAGCACGGGTGACGGGCGGTTGGAGGTTGATTCCACAACGCGGGAAATCGCGCGGGCCGGATCGGGACGATTGACAAACGATGCGCCGAGATCTTGACCCGCACTGCGGAGGTCTTGACTCTCAAGCGGACCGTCCGCCGTTAGCCCAAAAAACTCTTCGACAGTCCTTCGGACGGTCGCGGGATAATGTGGCTGCTGACCAGTTCACCCACCTGCGCGGCGGCTGATGCGCCCGCTTCGACGGCGGCTCGAACGCTTCCAACGTCGCCGCTGACGATCGTCGTCACGAAGGCGCCACCGATGTCGACGCGTTTGACGATTTCCACGTTGGCCGCTTTGGCCATGGCGTCGGTCGCTTCGATCAGGGCGAGTAAGCCCTTGGTTTCAATCAATCCGATTGCATCATTCATGGGAGGGATCTTCTACTTGAATTCAAATGGGATGGAGGCGAGAGCAGGACTGGCAACTCTCAGTCCCGGCTTTCCGTTTTGCTACTTGCGGTCTGCTGGTGGGCAACCGCTCACTTCTTCGGTGCGGGTGTCCTGAGGACCTTCGAAAGGTCTTCGTGGGGCCGCGGGATGACTTGCACGCTGACCACTTCACCAATGCGGCCAGCAGCGGCGGCACCAGCGTCGGTTGCAGCCTTGACCGCGGCAACGTCACCGGTCACGAAGGCGCTGACCAGGCCGCTGCCGACCTTGTCCCAGCCTAGGAATTCGACATTGGCGGCTTTCATCATCGCGTCGGATGCTTCGACCAGGGCGACGAACCCTTTGGTCTCAATCATCCCCAACGCTTCACTTATCTTTGCCATTTGAGAATCTGCCTCGGGAAAGAAAGGACTTGGACGGACCTCAAGGATCCGGCCACGGAGAAACGAGTTTTTGGATTATTGGCGGCAGGCGCAGCCCGACTTCTGCAGGATCACCTCGGTGGCCCCGTCAAGATTGCAGGCGTTGCCCTCGTCGGTATCAATGTGGACCTCCAGCTTGGCCGCCTCGTCGGCGCGCACCAGCACGTCTTCCAACGTCATGCTGCATTCGGGGCTGACAACCTTCAGCTGCATCAGGTCACCGTTGGATACGGAGTAGTAATCGGCATCCGCGAAATTCATGTGGACGTGACGCGCCGCGCGAATCACGCCTCGCTGCAGTTGCACCGTGCCGGCGGGGCCAACCAGCACACAGCCGGGCGTGTCGTCGATGTGGCCGCTGTGGCGTATCGGTGCGTCGATCCCAAGCGAGATCGAATCGGTGAACGCAAGCTCGAGTTGGCTTTCCGGTCGCGTCGGCCCGAGGACTCGAACGTTGGGAAGCATTCGCCGCCGAGGCCCGACAACCATCACCGTTTGTTTCGCGGCGTAGAATCCGTCCTGGTAGAGCGGCTTATCAGGTTCCAGCACGGCCCCCGCTCCAAACAGCGTTTCAACGTGCTCATCGGTCAGGTGACAATGCCGGGCCGAGATGCTGACGCGCAGATTGGGTTTGCCGTTGATCCAGCCAGGCGGCGATCCGGCCGAAGGGCTCCATTGGCCGATCTGGCCGATCTGCTCGGGGCCGGTGCCGCTCGACAACGAGGCGCCGATGGCCGAACGTACCAGTTGCTCGATGTGACTTCGATCAATCGTCGCATTCATGTTGAGGAACTCGCACTGTCCTGTTTACGGTGAATCGTTTTGACTTCTGAACGCGGCGCGCAAGTGGAAGTTGTTGCCAACACTAGTTCGGCACCAGCCAGTTCCAGGTGCTCTTTCCACTTCGATTCGAGGTTCGAATCGGTGACCACGGTGTGCACCTCGTGCAACCCGCACAACCGACTGAGGCTGACCTTGCCAAACTTGCTGCTGTCAGCCACGACGATGGCCTGGTCGGTCGATTCCAGCATCGCTTTTTCGCTCTCCACCAGCATCATGTTGCTGTTGAAGTAGCCACGCTCGGTGATCCCGGCAACGGACAAGAAGGCCTTGCCCACGTTGATGCTGTGCAGCATCGCGTCGGCCATCGGCCCGATCGCCACCGCGGTTCGCCCCCGAACACATCCGCCGATCATCACCAAGTCGATCGATTCGCTCGTCGATAGCAGGTGCGCCACCGGCAGGCTGTTGGTTACGACTTGAAGCGGACGCCCCACCAATTGACGGGCTAGTTCATAAGTCGTGCTGCCGCCGTCAAGCAGGATCGTATCGTGATCCTCGATCAGCGAGGCGGCGGTTCGCCCAATCGCGGCCTTGGCGGACCAGTGATCATCGCGGCGGGTGCGAAAGACCTGCAAGGTATCGGGCTCGCCGGTCCAGAACGCACCGCCATGGGTTCGCCGCACCAGTCCGTCGCCTTCGAGCTGCTCCAGGTCGCGCCGGATTGTCGATTCACTGACCTCGAGTGACTGAGCCAATTCTCCGAGCGCGGCAAACCCACGTGACTGGACAAAGTCCCGCAGTTTCTCCCGCCTCATTTCACTCATTGAATCAATCCGCCTAGTCCGCCTAAACTAAAACTTCTCTGATAGTATTCTGTCATGTGTGATAGAAATCAATCATGCAGAAGGCGAAAAGAGAGGATTTTGCCAGAATAAGCTAGCTATGTGTCAATCTACCTCCGGAGATGGGTGTCTACACAAGGTCGAGCAGCGCACGGCCATTCCCCCTCCCGGAGGGCAACGCCGTCGCGGATTTCTGATCGGTGTTTGCACGTGTTTCCTGTCACTCCATGCTTCAGTCGAGAGTTGAGCCTGTTAGTGCCGGAGGCACGGAATGTGAAAGCCTGGGACGCAAGTCCATCCTTTTGAAGCTGTCATTTCTCGTCTCCCGAAAATTCCAGTTGGGTACACGTAGAAATATGTGTTGATATCTGCGGAGCAGCGGGGGCGGATAGCCTGGGGTGGAAGCAACGTCCGGCACGGGGGGTTGGTGGATGACCAGGTGTTGAGACCAACAAAAAGCAAGCCACCGACACGAAGAGTCGGGG
>JARFQX010000246.1 GCA_029287555.1 Rubripirellula sp.
CTGGCCGAAGACACGCGGCTGCAGCGGAAGGCGGCGATCAAGTTTCTGCCCGCAGATATGGCAAGCGACTCTGTGCTGCGACACCGTTTTCTCAAGGAAGCCAAGGCCGCGTCGGCGCTGAACCATCCAAATGTCTGCATCGTGTACGACGTCGGCGAGACGGACGACGGCGTTCCATTCATCGCCATGGAAATGATCGAGGGGGCTTCATTGGATCGGGTGCTTCGGGCTGACCCGCTGAGGATGGATCAGATCATTGAGATTGCGGCTCAGATCGCCGACGCGCTCGACGCGGCACATGCGAGTCGGATCGTGCATCGCGATATCAAGCTCGCTAACATCTGCTTGAACGAGCGGGGACAGATCAAAGTTCTCGACTTCGGTCTCGCTAAACAAATGCCGACTGAGACGCCCGATGAGGACGGTGTGACGGCTGAGCTACAGCAGACCCGCGACGGACAAGTTCTCGGCACGCCGACTTATATGAGCCCCGAACAGGCATTGGGAAAAGATCTGGA
This sequence comes from Rubripirellula sp., assembly GCA_029287555.1. Taxonomy (GTDB): domain Bacteria; phylum Planctomycetota; class Planctomycetia; order Pirellulales; family Pirellulaceae; genus Rubripirellula. The sequence goes on from JARFQX010000246.1 coordinate 519, forward strand.
TCATCGTACCGACATCTTTTCACTTGGAGTGGTGCTGTATCGGCTGATCACCGGCCAGCTGCCTTTTGCTGGTTCCAATTTTGCCGAGATTCTAAACAAGATCGTGCACGCTCAACCACCGGCGATCGCCCGTTTGAACTATGAGACACCGCCAGAGTTGGAACGCATCACCCTAAAGTGTCTGCAAAAAAGTCCAGAGAGGCGGTATCAATCAGCACGTGAATTGATGATCGATCTGCAGAATCTGAGGCGGGCCCTCGATGACGGTCGCGATCCGCTCGGCGTGACTGAGTCGATCGAGGCCGGGAAGCATTTGCATCAAACCTTTGCCGGATCGCCGCCTACAACCGATGAGATAAAAGCGAGCGACATTTTTATCAGTTGCGCGCAGTTGGATGACCAGCCATTGTCCGAGGGCAAGGAGGGCTGGGTGTCTCAGTTCCGACGGAATCTAAAAGTGCGTCTCGAGCAACTTTCCGGAGAGACTGTCAAACTGGCCAGTTATCCGATGCAGCCCGGCGATTCCCCGGTCGACGAGACAGTGATCAAACAGTTACCCGACGCCAAAACGATGGTATCGGTGCTTTCACCGCCGTTTGCCAAGTCGGGCGGTTGTCGTCGAGGGATCGAAGAGTTTTGCGAACAGACACAGCGGAGCGGGCAGTTCTACGTCAAAGATCGGCCGCGTTTGTTCAAGGTCCTGAAGACTCCGATCAATGATGGCGATCTGCCGCCGCAAATCGATGAAGTGTTGCGCAGACTCGTCGCGTTTGAGTTCTACGAACGCGATTCCGAAACAGGTCGTGTTCGTGAATTCGACGAGACCTTTGGTGAACAGGCTCGCCAACGTTACTACGAAAAGGTTTACGATCTGGCCTACGAGATCGCTCAAGTGCTGAGGTATCAGCGTGACGCACTGCTAGACCAATCGCGCGCTGGCATATCTGGAAAAACAATCTATTTATCCGAAACGACATCGGATTTACAGGACGAGCACGACCGATTGCGACGCGAGCTACTGGAGCAGGGACATGTCGTCCTTCCCGAGCGGCCATTACCGCTGGTTGCCGGCGAGTTTCAAGAGGCTGTGCGAGCGTATCTCGAGCAGTGCGACTTGGCGATTCATTTGATTGGCGGACGATACGGGCTGGTTCCCGAGGACATGAACCTCTCGGTGGTCGTGGTTCAGAATGCCTTGGCTGCAGAGCAAAGCGCCGAATCCAACTTGGAACGATTGATCTGGATGCCTCGTGATCTAAGGCCCGGAGACGAGCGGCAAGCCGCATTCATTCGCCAGATCAGCGAAGATCCCGAGGCCCAGCGGGGAGCCGACGTGATCGAGGACACGCTAGAGAATTTGAAAGAGATCATCGAAGACAAGTGGAAGTCAGACGAGGCACCGCAGCAAACACCGTCCAGCGGCAAACCTGAAACACATGCGCCCCGCGTCTATCTGATTTGCGACCAGCGAGATGAATCCGCAGTTGAGTCGCTGGAAGATTTCTTTTACGAGCAGGGAATTGAAGTCAGCCTGCCCGACTTCGGCGATGACGAGTCGACCGTCAGCCAGATCCATTGGCAGCAACTGGAGGACTGCGACGCCGTGTTGATTTACTACGGAGTGGGAAGCAAGTCCTGGGTAGATATCAAACTGCGCGATTTGATCAAAGCTGTTGGATATCGTCAGGGCCGGCCAATCGATCATCAGGCCGTGCTAATTGCTCCACCCATCGACCGTAGAAAGGAACGTTTCCGCACACTGTCGGCAGAAATCATTCGACAGGCCGACGAGGACTTTGATCCGCAACTGCTGGCGGGATTCGTCCAGCAAATCCGACAAGGCAAGCAGGCTTCGACCTGATCCTGATCTCTTAGCAAGTATGGCGATGCCCTCCAAACCGCAATTCAATCCGTTCCCCGGTCTGCGCCCATTTGGGATCGAAGAAGATTACCTCTTCTTCGGCCGTGAAGAGCAAGTCATCGAGTTGCTGGGACTGCTGCGCGAGCATCGGTTCCTGGCGGTAGTCGGTACATCGGGCAGTGGAAAGTCATCGCTGGTGCGAGCCGGATTGTTGCCAGCCTTGCACGGCGGCACGTTGACGGGAGCCGGTTCCAGCTGGGAAGTGTTGCTGCTTCGCCCTGGCGGTGACCCGATCACAAATCTGGCGAGTAATCTGTTGGACGCAGACTTGTATGACAGCGAGGATGACGAGTCGCTGCACCGCGTGAAAGCGACGCTGACACGCAGTCGAATGGGGCTGGTCGAAGCGGTCAAACAGTCCGATTTACCGCCCGATACGAATTTGCTGGTGGTCGTCGACCAATTCGAGGAGTTGTTTCGCTATCGAGACTCTGGAGTCAGCGGTCAGGAAGGGGCCACGGCCTTTGTCAAACTGCTGCTTGCCGCATGCGCGCAGCAGGAGCAACCGATCTATGTCGCCATCACCATGCGAAGTGATTATCTCGGCGATTGTGCGCAGATTCCAGGTTTAGCTGAGGCAGTCAACGATGGCGAGTATTTGATTCCTCGGTTGAGCCGCAAGCAACGTCGTGCGGCCATTGAAAAGCCGGTTCATGTTGGCGGGGGCGAGATCGCGCAGCCGCTGGTCCATAAACTACTGAACGAAGTCGGTGACGACGCCGATCAGTTGCCAGTGCTACAGCATGCGTTGATGCGGATTTGGGACCATTGGGCGGCCGATGGAAAAGCGGACCAGCCGATCAGCTTGGAGCATTACGAGCAGGTCGGCGGGTTAGCCGAAGCCTTGTCGCAGCATGCCGATGAAGTCTATGCCGAGTTGCCCGATGACCGACATCGCCTGATCGCACAGAAGGTATTCCAAGCGATCACCGAACGCGGGTCGGACAACCGTGGCATTCGCAGGCCTACCCGATTCGACCATCTTTGTGAAATCGTCAGTGGCTCGCCGGAAGAGTTGACTTTGGTGATCGACGCTTTTCGCCGGGCCGGCCGAACATTCCTGATGCCGCCCGAAGGGGTCGCGCTCGAACCCCAGACGGTCATCGACATTTCTCACGAGAGTCTGATGCGGGTCTGGCGGCAACTGCGGGAATGGGTCGAACAAGAGTCGCAGTCGGCGCGAATCTATCGGCGTTTGGCTGATACGGCTGCCTTGCACCAGGAGGGAAAGGCAGGGTTGTACCACGATCCCGACTTGCAAATTGCGTCGTCGTGGCGTGAATCGACCAATCCGAACAAGGCCTGGGCGGCGCGATACCACCAGGGTTTTGACCAAGCGATTTCCTTTCTGGACGCGAGCCGCGAAGCGGAGCTCGAAGCAGAAATACAGCGTGAGGCAGCTCGCAAGCGTGAAATCGAAGCGGCTCGCCGGCTGGCCCAGGCCGAACGCGAGCGAGCAGAGACCGTCAGCCAGTCGGCGCGGCGTTTGCGCAGTATGGTGGGCGGGTTGGCATTGGTGGCCACTTTGGCAGCGGTCGCTTCGCTTGTCGCGTTCAACTCCTGGCGGGTGGCCGACAATGCCAAGCGGGCGGCGCAACTGAGCGAACAATCCGCCAAGCGGAGTGAAGAATCGGCCAGATACAACGCACAGATCGCCCAAGACGAGGCTGTTCGAGCAACCGCAAACGAGTCAATTGCCGTGCAGGCGCAGTTAGCGCTGAAGAGCAAAAAGTATTCGTCGGACATGACGCTGGCGCAGCATTCCTACATCGACGGCAACATCGGCGCATTATCCGAGCGCCTGCTGGAACACGTACCTGAATCGGGCAATCCAGATCCTCGGGGGATCGAATGGTTTCTTTGGTGGAATGCCAGCCACCGGGAATCACGTGTCGTCAACCGAACGGGCGCCCATATTTTTTCGTTGGCGATTTCCCCTGATGGCAGGTTCGCTGCCGATGGGTCCTGGAACAACAGAGTTCGTATACGTGAGGTGTTGAATCCAAAAAACGTGCACGACTTTACCGATGGCGACAATCAAAAGCACTGGCTCGGCTTCACGCCCGACAGTTCCCTGCTGGTTACCGTTGGGGGCCGCCAGATGAACCGCTTCAGTTCCGAAGATGCGAAGTCGTTAGGGAGCGTTTCAGCGCCGGTGTATCTACGTGGATTAGCTTTCTCGCCCGACGGTCAAGTTGTGGCCTCTGGCGGAGACGATGGACGGCTCCTTTTTTGGGATACGGTAACTTGGCAACGGACCGAGGCGACCTCCACACCTGATCTTCTGCCGATCTGGAGTCTGGCCTACGCACCCCAGGGAGATCATCTTGCGATTGGAACCGACGGAGGTCGCGACAGCGGTCGCGCAGTCCTGGACGCTGAGTCGCCCTTGGTGCTCTGGAATACGACGACTCAGTCGGCGGAAAAAACGGCCTCCGGTCACTCTGCCCGCATCACCAGTGTTGCCTGGTCGCCCGATGGCCAGTACCTCGCCTCGGGCAGCGCCGACGCGTCGGTTCGTGTATGGACGAAAGACTTATCGCCGGTGAAATCTCTCAACAGTCTGGCCTGGGTATCGCAAGTGGCTTTTTCACCCGACGGAGAGTACCTGGCAGCTGGAACGGGAAAGGATAATGCCGTTCGAGTGTGGAGCACGAATAGTTGGGAACTGGTGGCGACCATGAAAGGGCATTCCAGACCGGTGACTGGGATCGCCTTTGATCCCCGCAGCGGGGAACTGTGGTCTGCGAGCGAAGATTCCATGATCAAGACTTGGAACATCGGTCGCCAACGTCGCGACTCGGTCACGCTGGGGGACGAGTCCCTGCGCACGATGTTGACCGAAGCGGATGGATCGGCGGTGGCCAGTGATGGGCGGACGTTGTTCTGCGGAGGGGACAACCGGCCGATCCAGCAGTATGACTTGGAGAACCGGACTGCAATGCCAGCATGGAGTGGCGGACAATCGTTTCGGCGGACCAAGTTCTCGGTCGACGGCGCGGTGATCGCTGCTGTTGACTCAGAGGGCTTGTTGAGAGTCTGGCGGACCGACAGCGAAGAAGTGATCACTGAACTGCAAATGCCAGCCGATGATGCATCCTCGTTGCTTACGATCGCAGTGTCGCCAGACGCGTCGGTAGTCGCCTGGGCCGCCGGTTCGCCTCTGCACGTGGTGGCAGTCGACACCGCGAGCGGGACTCGGATCGAAGTGCCGACCGGAATGAATCCTGCAGATTGGAGATTCTTGGCGATCTCTCCAGACGGAAAACAATTGGCTTTAAAAAGTGGTTTCCAATTTCGTCTGCTAAACATCAGCGGATTGAAACTTGGGCAGACCGACGACGTTGTATCGCAGCGACCGCCCGACAGTGCTTTGCTAAATAGCTATACGTTTTCGCCCGATGGGAAGCTCGGTGCCGGGCCGACGTTTAACAGCGTCATTCAAATTCATGACGTCGAATCGGGCCAGACGCTTCGCACACTCACGGGGCACTCCTCACAAGTTCGTTACAGTGCTTTTTCTGAAGATGGGAGCCGACTGTTGTCGTGCAGTGACGATGGCACGGTGCGCATTTGGGATATCAAGACAGGCGACTCCCTGACGACGCTTCAAGCGCATCGGGGACCGGTCGATTGGGTTGGGTTTGGTGCAGACGAAGGTCAGATCATATCGCTCTCTCGTGCGGAGCGGACGGTCCGAATCTGGGGAGCCATGTCTGCACAGGACTTGGCTCAAAGCGAAACCTATTGGCGAGAACTGGCGTTCTACCACGAGCAGACGGGTCGATCCGAACAGGTCGCTCGCGCCTATGACCAGGCACTTCGGCTTTCGCCCGGTGATGCGGAGTTGCTTCTGTCCCGAGCTGAACTGAACGGCAAACTGGCTCGGACCGACGCGGCCATCGCCGACTATATCCATTTGATTGCTACGGGTGAAGCGGAGCCGATGACGGTAGAGACTGCAAAATCATTTGCCAAGCGAACACCACTGTTGGCAGACTCAAGTATGCATCCACGGTTGTGGCGCTATACCGTCGAGCAACCGGGAACCGACTGGATTGAGCCGGGATTTGACGACTCCTCATGGAAAACGGGCGCGTCACCGTTTGGCTCGGATGCTAGCGACAACACAAGTTGGGGCGGCCCCGATATCTGGCTTCGCCTTGAGTTCGAACTGGCCGACCCCGTTACCAAGCCGCTACTCATCGACGCCCACATCGACGACATCGCTGAATTTTATGTCAATGGTATTTACGCGGGCGACGGTCGATGGATTGGTTCGGGCATGCAGCAACTGTACCAGCCGATTAACTGCTCCGCCGAAGTCGTCGCGGCGCTAAAGCCCGGGCGAAATGTCCTTGCCATCCACTGCCATGACACTGGTGGAGGTGGTGCAGGCATCGACGCAAAGTTGTTCCTTGATGAGGGAGAACAGAGGTGGATCGACCGGTTGACTGAAGCGATCGATAAAGACCCGACCAACGTTCATCTCTTACAGACGCGATCCCAGGCATATGCGGCGCGAGGCGATACGGAACTTGCGGCCGCCGATGCTGCGATGCTGCTGCAAAGGTTGAGCGACGCGGCCGAGGCGGAATGGAAGGACCCGGACATCGTCTGGGCAAGGTCCGCCGGTCCGCTGGCCGATCTGCTGCTGGAGACCTATCAGGGAGATTCAAACCACTGGCAAGTTCTTGACGTTGTGGAGATGGAATCGGCCGGAGACGCCACGCTGACCAAGCTGGATGATGGGTCGATACTTGCTAGCGGAAAGAATCCCGACAGCGACGCGTATACCATCATCGGGGAGGCGGATGCTTCACAGATTTCGGCACTGCGTCTTGAAGCACTCACGGACCCGTCGCTACCAAACGGCGGGCCAGGGCGCGACAACTCGAATGATCGGGGGAATTTCGCGATCAGAAAACTGACCGTCAGCTCGGCTGCCGGAGTGCGAGGCGAGGCCGCCTCAGAAGTGGCCTTCGACCAAGCGTGGGCGGACCATGCCAACCATCCTCAGGAAGGACTTCTCAAGGGTCACTGGAATATTGGTGGGGGCGGTGGACAGCCGCATCAGGCGCTATTCCTTTTGCAACAACCGATCCGCCACGACGAGGGAACGCGGCTGGTCTTTCAGATGCAATTTCAGTCGTCCCCAAACTGGCCCGGACAGAATCTCGGCCGATTTCGCTTGTCGGTCGCCGCCGATGCCGGTATCTGGCGCAACACGATGCTCGCCAGTCTTTGGCAGGACCTGCCCAACCGTGATTGGGACCGGTTGGCGGTAGCCTATTATCTGGTTGGGGACACCCAGGCCCTTGACCGTCTATTGCAACACAAGCCTCAAGCTGCCGCCGCCATCGGCGACCTTCATGCTTCCGCTGAGGAGTGGGAACAAGCCGTCGCCGCCTACGGCCAGCAGATTTCGCCCGAAACAGCCGATGCCGATCTGCTTGGCAAACGAGGCGAGGCTTACGCGCATTTAATGCAATGGGACAGCGCAAAGTCTGATTGGCAGCGCGCGGCCAAATTGCAACCAGGCATTCTGCAAGAACCATTCGACCGATTGCGAATGGCCGCGCAGTGGCAATCCGCGGCGATCATCGGAATGCTACTGATCGAACAGGATCCGGATGATCGTTTTCTCTGGCTGCGCACCGCCCCCACGTTGGTGCTGGCTGGCGATGATCAGGGCTATCGTCAGTTCTGCGATTCCATGCTGGACCAGTTTGCCGGCACGACAAGACTCGAAAATGCCGAAAGCGTCTGCAAAGCCTGCGCTTTGATGCCCGGCACGGTCGATGTGTCTCGGTTACCGCTGAAGGTATTGTCCGATGCCCTGGATCAAAAAACGGCACCGGAGTGGTTTCGCCCCTGGGGCTGGGCGGCCCGCGCCCTGGTCGCTCACCGTAGCGGTGATCGCGAGCAAGCTGGTCAGTACGTTCAACAGGCGTTCGAGAGCAGTCGAAGTAACGCGACACGTGCACTGTCCTACTCGATCGCGGCCCTGGAGAGGTTTGAACGCGGCGACGTCGCCGGCGCTCGCGAAGCCCTGGGACACGCCACGAGGTTGATCGATCAGGATTTGCCAGGATCCACAGCCATTGCACTTCACGACTGGACGATACCGCTGATTCTGGTCCGAGAAGCCGAGAATCTACTAGACGACGAGCAGAATTGATCGCGAGCGAAAGGCGCATCCGTCTCCGCAAACCAGAACCGTCTTGAGACTCTCAACTGCAGGCGGATGGACCACCCGAATTGACGAAGCGAATACGCTCCGCCGCTTCGGTCGTGAGACCGAAGCAGGTTCTGAGCTTCGGCGCAGTTTCCTCTCATTCTGGTCCGAGATTTCGACAAGAGTGCGCCGAGGCGATTCCGCTACGACGCGGAAGCCGATGCATCCGCTGCGCCGAAGACGGTGAAGCTCCTGACGAGCTAATGCCGCATCGATTGCCCTTGGCGGCGCAAGCCTCTTTACGGAATTGGGATGCACGTGTACGTGCTGACGTTTTCCTTATTCAGCACGTTTCCATTCATGATGAATGTCGGGTCGGTCTTCGCCTCCAATCTGGATGTCTGTTTCGTCAATAGCAATTGTGTCGCCATCGTCTTTCGCGACCCAGATATCAGTCTCTTTAAGCTCCTTTCCTTCCGATGACCCGACCACACTGGCAATCCACTTGCCGTTCTCTTTGGATAAGGTTGCAACCATTTGGCTACCAGTTGAACTGAAGTGGTAACGTTTGATTCTCTTCTCTAAGGGATCCCATGTTGCGATCCAAGTTCCTGTTGCCGCACCGAAACTCCACCTACACGTGATGACCGTTCCTCCGAGATCCCACTGAGTTTCTGCGCGTCCAACAATCTTCTCGCCTTTTTCCCCAAGCCCGGGAACGTCATCTCCCAACGTTCCTTCGCCTGTCCAAGTACCGACAGAGAATTCGCCATACTCTCTGAGCTCTTGCGCGGCTGATTGGTTTGGCTCTTGCGAGTTGGAAACGCTCGCTGCTCCAATCGCAACGAAAGCCACAATCGCAAAAAAACTTCTCATGGTTGGTCTCCAACAACAAAATCGAGAGAGGCAAAGATGTTCTTCGTCGAACGCAACAGACGATTGTATCACAGATCACGAAACGGCTCTGCGAGCCAAACTGCCCTATCTCTCGCATACTCGGGCGATTACGGTGAACGCGTCAGTTGCGGACACGGCCCTTCGACGCCGCGGTGATTCTGGCCGAAGCTTCAAAGAGCGGTGCGCGCGCCGCGAAAGCCGCAAATTGGAGATTCGAACCAAACGCAGTTCTCTAGCGATGCCTGCCCCCTCGGTGGCAACACCGGTCGCCATGAACTTCCAAACTGGCCGATCTCTGGCACTCAGATTACACCGACGGCCAGGGGAGTCTGCTAGACATTGCCCGAGCTTTAGCTATTACTAGCCAAGAGTGAACGACCGCCGACGCATTCTTCCGAGATTCTGGTCCCGGCATTGGCGATCTGTGCGTCGAATCAGTTTCGCTACGGCGCGGAAGCCGATGCAACCGCCAGCACGAAGGACACGCGGAAATCCGCGTCGGTCGTAAACACTTCCGGAAGAGACGACGATGCGGGATGTCGATGCAAAAAGGCCTCGCTTGCGAAGATGACGCATGATCGCAGTCTTTTCTCCTGCAAGGAGGCCTTTAAGACACGTGATTGTCGCCGCGAAAGGTTTCGACGAGACGTTGCTTTGTTCCAAATCGCGGAATTCCATTTGACGATGCCGCATCAAGACGCAGCATTCCCGAGCGCGTACCCGACAGTTTTGAAACCTTCTCTCATCGCGTTCGGTCAATCGGAGGCGCTACTTGCCGTCCCCGCGTTAAAGTTGTCGTCGCCGTGGATTAATTCGTTGGCCTCGGCATAGAGAACTTTGGCGACCAGCAGGTCTTGCAGATTTGTTTGCTTGGCTCTGGCATCCATTTCGGGCTCCAGTTGCCGGATGATCGTCGCCGCATCGGCGAGAGCCTCGCGGGCCAGTTTGTCTCGCCCCGATTGATGCTGCGCCATCGCCAGCACGATTCGGTCAAGGACAATCGCCCGGTCCACAATGGTTTCGAAACCCAGCGATCTCTCGACACACTCGATAGCAGCTTCGGGGTTTCCGGAGCGATGCTCAAAAAGTCCTTTGCAGGCCCAAAACCAGAAACGATTGGCGTCCCCCGGCGACGGTCCATTGACGGACTCGTTCAAAACCTTCACCGGCAACTCGGAAAGCGTCACGACGTCGGGGCGCAAGAGGCAGATCTTGCACGTAACGTCGGCGGCGTGAGCGCTGCTGGTGTTTCGAAACTGCTCCAAAACGCGACGGCAGCAATCCTGATAGGCTGCCTCGTCGTCTGCTAACAAGAGGGTCGGCGCCAGACACATCCAGTTGACGGGAGCGTGAGGATCTTCACGGACGGGAATCCACAAATCCTGGGCAGCCTTATCCCACTGCTGAAGTTGCATGAAGGCGAAGGCACGGAGCCGGTGGATGCGCTGCAGCGTATCTGGAGATTCGTCCGCGGCGCGTGAGAAGTATTCAATCGCCTTGTTCCATTCTCCGAACGCCATATGGATTCTTCCGCGAAACTCCTGGAAGATTTCAGGCGGGAAGGATCGCCACCGGGCGCTGGCTTGATCCAAGGCCCGCGAACGATCTTCCGCGTTTGCCAGCCGAGCCAGTTCCTGAGTTTCCAGCGTGAGCAAACGCTCGAAACTGTTTTGTGCGTGGGGATGGCGTGGACCTAGAATCTTCAAGCGGATTTCGAAAGCCTTTTCACGAAGCCTGGCCGATTCGGGGCTTTCGCTGTCCAAGCACTTCTTGGCAAGCGAATCCATGATGGGCGCCGACTGAATGCTGTCCTCGCCGTGCTGAATCCTGGCGAGCGCAAGTGCGCGACGAAGAAGCGGTTCTGCTTTTTGGGGATCGTCCTCGGCGATGGCGTACGCCAGGTTGTGGAGCAACGTGCAATCCTCGATCCCGCTGGCCTGTTTGTGCAATTCCAACGCCCGGCGGTAATGGACTTCGGCCTCTTTGTGGCGACCCTGGCGGTGAATGGCTCTGGCGATCAGATTCTCCACGGACTTGGAGAATTCCGGATCGGAAATCCGTTGACCAAGCTTCTGGAGCCGACGCGCCGTCTGCTCACATGATTCGTACATGCCAAGCGAATAGTACACGTGTGCAATCGCATCCATGCCCTCAAGCGTGCTTGGGTCGTTTTCTCCGAGCACTTCCCGCCGAATGTCCGTCGCGAGCTGGGCGTGCTTGAGTGCCTTGTTGTAATCCCCCAGTCCGTCGAGGACATCGGATAAGTTGTAGTGTATAGCGGCTTTGACCAAGGGCTGATCGCCGAAACGGCTTTCAATGTTTTGGGAGGCCCGCTGCACCACTTCCCGCAAGGTGATGTCTTTTTGTGAAGATTCGTACGGGTCGGCCTGCGCCAACAGATCTTCGTTGAGAAACTTGTTGACCGCTTTCGAAATCGCGGCTTCGGCGAGAGCCTTCTGTGCCTCGCTTTCAGCTCGTTTGGCCTGTTCGTCGGCGCGCTGCGCTTGTACCGAAGCCGCAGCTTCAGCCTGAACGGCGCGGTTGCGCTCCCAGGTAGCGCGAAAAGCCTGCCACGCGGCGGCCGACGCGCCGGACAACAGGGCCGCCGCCACCAAAGACATGGTCACAATCGCCGCTTTGTTTCTGCGAACAAACTTACGCATGCGATAGGCCGCCGACGGGGGACACGCCTCGACGGTCTTGTGCCTCATATAATTCTCGACGTCCTCGGCGAACTTGCTGGCCGTCTCGTAGCGCCGCGATCGATCCTTCTCCAGGGCCTTCAACACGATCCAGTCGAGCTCCCCCCGGATCATGCTGCCCAGCCGCGCCGGATCCATGCGACGATTCGCGGCGATGGTTGGAAGTGACCGGCTGCTGCTGACCTTTGTACTGGGCTTCGACGGCTCTTCCTCGCGGATGATGCGGAGCATCTCGTTCCAGGCGGCGGAGCGCAGCCGCTCACGATCAAACGGCGTCTCTCCCGTGAGCAGCTCGTATAGCACAACGCCCAGCGAGTAAATGTCGCTACGGGTATCGATGTCCAACTGGTTGCGCTCGGCCTGCTCAGGACTCATGTACTCAAGCGTCCCGACCACTTGGCCCAACTGCGTGAACATCGTCTTCTCGGTGAGCGTCTGGCTGGTGGCTTTGGCCACGCCGAAGTCGATGATCTTGGGAACAGGTTGACTATCGTACAACGCAACAAGGATGTTGCTCGGCTTGAGATCGCGGTGGATGATCCCCTTTTGATGCGCATGCTGCGCGGCCTGACAGATTGGGATGAACAGCTCCAGTCGTTCTTTGGGCGTCAAGTGCTGCTCGTCGCAGTACTTGGTCACAGGGAGGCCGTTGACCAACTCCATCACGAAGTACGGTAGTCCGCTCTCCGTGGCCCCCGCGTCGAGCACTTTGGCAATGTTTGGATGATCCATCATCGCCAGCGCCTGCCGCTCGGCTTCGAAGCGGGCGATCACCTGGCGGGTGTCCATTCCCGGCTTGATGATCTTCAGCGCCACGCGGCGCTTGACCGGCTCTTTTTGCTCCGCCATGTAGACAACGCCCATGCCGCCTTCGCCGATTTGTTGCAACAGCTTGTAGGGGCCGATCTGGGTTCCGGGCTTTTCGGTGATGGGCTGGGCGATGGTGGGGGAGCCGACCGGAGCGGCTCGGTCGAGCATCCCGCTGGTCTCCCTGTGGGCCTTCAACAGCAGTTCTACCTGTTCGCGCAGGACGTTGTCCTCGCCGCAGCTTTCGGAAAGGTGGGCACTCCACTGCTCGGCCGGTTTCTCCAGAGCCGCCAGGAAGATCGCTCGCACTTGTTGGAAGTCTTTCGACATGACAGCCTCACCGAATACGTTTCGTCTCCAAGAACAATGCGGATTTCGCCTGTCCCAATTCTCACGCCGAAAGAGATTTCTTTCATTTCTCGGCAGACCGCTTGGCTTGCCCCATTTCGCTGTGGAGCCAGGCTCGGGCGAAAGACCAATGACGATAAGCAGTTGCGGAAGATATCCCAAGGGTCGCGGCAGCCTGTTTCACGTCGAGCCCGGCGAAGTAGTGAAGCTCGACCAGCTTCGCGCTAAGCGCATCGTTCTCCGCCAATTCCTGCAACATTTCATTCAGGAGGAGCAAGTCATCGCGGGTGGCCTGGGCTACAGGGCCGGCTTCTTCCAGCGTGACACGTTGCCAGTCTCCGCCCCGCTTCTCAGCGTTCTTACGGCGGGCATCGTCCACGAGAATCCGGCGCATGGCCCGGGCCGCGGCGGCAAAGAAATGGCCACTGGAATCCCAGTGCTGAGCCTTGTCGACATCCACCAGCCTGATGTAGGCATCATGCACGAGTGCGGTCGCCTGCAGCGTCTGCCCCGGCTTCTCACTCGCCAGCTTGGCAGCCGCCAATTTCCTTAGCTCGTCATAGACGAGCGGCAGCAACTGCTCCGCTGCTGACTTATCGCCCTGTTCAATCTGTGAGAGTATCTGCGTAACTTCCGTCATGAAGACCAGAATAACGCCGAAATCAGCGAGGTTCCATGCTTGGCTGCGCCTCTTGCCTGCTCGTCATCTGACCGCATGACGGCTGAGAGGCGCGTGATCGTCGGCCAAAAGCGGGGTGCCCAAACGTCAATAGCCAAACCGCAGAGGTCGCCACACCTCCTCCAATTTCGCTCCCTGCTGCGGCGCGGCGGCTGGACCAGCTTCACGCACGAAGAAATTCCGCCCCGCCGCTTCGGTGCCCAGACCGATGCAGATTAGCGAATTCAGCGCAGTCTTCCCAGTTTCCGGTCCCAGCTTTCGAGAAAACTGCAGCGAGCCAATTTTTCGAACTCCAGGCGGGCGATGCAACCGAGGGGAGCTGCGTGAGATTGGGATTAGCCACCGAGTGCGCCGAGGTCACAGAGCATGGGTGAAGCGATCAACATCGTAGCC
>JARFQX010000297.1 GCA_029287555.1 Rubripirellula sp.
TCCCGGCAACGTCGATGATCAGCGACTCGTCCAGGTAAGTCACCGCGCCATCGTTGACGGCGATTGGGCTGGCATTGGTCGAGATGGTGACGAATGCCGGATCGCTACGCAGTCTGAGGTTGTCGGCGACCGTGTAAGTGAACACATCCTCGGTCGCACTTCCGCCGAACGGGATGTAGACAATCGTTCCATCGGGCTGAACTTCCGCCGAACCGAACGCGGGCGGAAGCAGAATCTGCACCGTGCCGGGCACAATGAATCCGTCGACGTCCGTATCATTGTCCAGAACGCGAATCACCGTCGAACCTTGCGGGTTCAACTGTGGATTGTCCTGTTGCAGATCGGGAGCATCGTTGATTCCGTCGACGGTCATTGCAACCGTCGTGAAACCGCTCTGTTCGCCGGCGGCGTCGACCACCGAATAGGTGAAGGTGTCGACCAACGACTCGCCCGGCGCCAAGGCCTGCAGCGCGACCGAGGTCGTCGGATCGTAGGTGACGACGCCGGTTTGGGCATCAAAGGTCACCGACGCGCCGTTGATCGAGAACGACTGGTCCGGCATGACGATCGTCAGCTCCTCGTTCGGATTGGTATCCAAATCGGGATCGATATCGTTGGCGAGCAGTTGATCCGAAGGGATATTAAGGATCGTGTCCTCATCCGTATCGATCTCATCTGGCACCGCCACCGGCACGTCATTGACTTCATTGACGGTGATTGTCAGTGGAACCGTCTCTGATCGACCACCATCGGAATCGACCGCCGTGACCTGGACAACCGCAACGCCATTGGCATGTTGACGCGTGGTGAATCGCAACAGACCGTCGGGAGTGACCGAGGGTTCGCGTCCCGGCTCGAACAGTGACAATGATTCGGGTGGCGTAATCACCTCGAAGTCAATCGTCTGCGATACGGGCGCTGCAACCTCATTGGGCGGACCGACCGAGATGTTCGAGGCCCACGACTCGTTGTAAGCGCCGCTGTCCTCGTCAATGGTGATCGGCGCTCCGGCATCAAACGTTGGCGGATCATTTACCGCGGCAACATTGATCGTCATCGTGACCGGAATCGACGAATTGAAATTGCCGCTGTCGATATCGTCGACGCCATCGTCGATCAGTACGACTTCGAACAGGAACTCGCCGAAGGCATCATCGGCCGGCGTGAAGGACAGATCACCTTCCGGAGTGATCTCCGGCAACTCCGCGAAGAACTCGGCCGCTTGGCCGGGTGCGAAGCTCAATGGAGTTACCGTGAACTCGACCGATTGGCCATCGACCGGATCGATCTCGTCGGTCGCACTGATGGGACCCGCGGTGATGTTGAACGCGAATTCGTCAACTTGGTTCAAGCCGCTATCTTCTTCCGAGTCGACCAGCAGGTTTGAGGTGTTGAACTGAGGTCGGTCATTCTTCGGCAGCACCTCGATCTCGACTCGACCCACGGCGGTCTTCGCTGACGCCGGAATCTCGACGGGATCACCGTTCAAATCCAGCAAGAAACTCTTGCCATCATCCAGCACTCGGTAGTTGAAGGAGTCGAGGTTGGTCGGCGGAACGCTCGCGAAGTCCACCGGCGGCGTGTAGAACAACTCCTCGACTTCATCGGTGACGGGATTGACGACGAAATCGACAAAGCCGCCGAGAGTCGTGCTGATCCTGGACAGACCGGTTACCGGCGAGAGGACCGACAATCGCTGGAACAGCGTCTCGCCCGGATCTTTGATTCCGTTGGGACCGAGATCCTCACCAATGCCGGCCGAATCGAATTCGTCCGGGATGGTACCACCGACCGGCAGCGAAGCGACCAAGTCATCGGTGGGAATCAGAATCGAGGTCGGAATCGTAAACGGCGTATCCTCGTCGACCTGACCCAAAACCTGGTGCGTTCGGGCGATTGGTGGGTTGTTGGTCGGGTAGACCGTCGCCGTCACCGTGGCGGTCGCCGAGAGCGGATCTTCTTGTGGATCGGACGGCAGGTTCGCCGCCGAGGCCAAGTAGCTGATGCCGTTGTCTTCGAGCGTGTAAATCAGTTGCAAGTCGGGCGCCGTCATGTTGCCCGACCCATCGGTCGAGTAGTAATTCGGCGGTGGAACGATCGTCACCGCGCTACCATCGGACGAAAGCAGAATCGACCCGCCATCCGGAGTGCCCGGCGCGAAGTCGATCGAACTGACCCGCAACACCTGCGATCGGTTGCCGGCGGCACCCGAGGTTTCCGCCGTTCCACCGGCGACCACGTTGTCGACGGAGTCATTGCCCAACAACAACGAAGTCGAAATCGTCCTCGGTTGACCCTCGATCAGATTAATCGAATCATCGACGCCTACCGGTGAGTCATTGACCGGTCGCACCGTGACGGTCACCATCATTTCGGTCGACAACGGCGCGGTGCCCGTGGTCGGGTCGTCTGTTAGCGTGAGCACGAACGTATCGGTGCCGAAGAAGTCCTGATTCGGTTGATACTGCAGACTGTAAAGCCCGGTCGGAGCATCAAAACTCAAATTAGCGGTCCCGTTAGCCGCCTGGCCGGTGATGGCCAGCGAGACGGGATCCGTTTCACCAGCGGGACCACCGACGATGCCAAACAGGCTGATCAAGTCGTCGTAGTTGCTGGTGAAATCTTCCAGCGCCTCGAGCGACGAGCTGGCAAACTCGGGCGGATCGTTCCGCGGAGTGACATTCACCGCGATCGTGCCAGTTGAGACCAACGGATCGTCGATCAGCGAGTAAGTATCATCGGCATTGCGAATCCACGATTGCGGGTCCTCACCAGCAAGTGTGGTGTCGGCAATCGTGTAGTAAATCAGATCAGTGCCGAAGAAGTGCTGGGCGGGCACGTAGTCGATCAATCCGGTCACCGGATCATACGTTACCGTGCCACCATTTTCCGACACCCCGATAACATCGACAAACTCGACGGTCTGAGTCGCCAATTCATCGGTCGCCGTGGGCGGACCGGGAAGATCATCGGACTCGATTTCCGAAACCGGGATTTGCAGCATGTCGGCCGGCGTCAGCTCGAGCGGATCTTCCTTAATGCTGTAGCCGCGCGACGCGTGTTGGTTTGGATCGGTAAACGGCGCGTCGTTGACGGCCAGGAATTCGATGGTGACGGTCGCCGGATTCAGTGCCGTGTTGAAATCGGCCTGATCATCCTGGACGAAGTAGGTGAACTTACCGATTCCGTTCTGGTCGATCTGCGGCGTGACCAAGACGACTCGGTTGGTTGGATCGTTGGAAACATCGACCGATACGACCGCATCCGGATCGTTGTTGAGCGAGGCAACGCTACCGATCGAGAGTACCTGACCCAACTCGTTCGGCGGACCGGGCAGGTCGTTGGCCAGCAGCAGATCCCAAGCGATCGGAATCGGGCTGGTCGGATCGTCTTCGAGGTAGAGAATCATCTCGTCCACGGCGGGATCATCGACACCAATCGGTTCGTCGTTGATCGGGTTGACCGTAATGGTGACTTGGCCGGTATTGGAAAGTCGACCTTCCTCGTCGGCGACGCGATAGGAGAGAATGTCTTCGCCGAAGTAGTCGGGATCGGGCGTGTAGAGGATTTCGCCGTTGACGACCATTCCGGTGCCATGGTCAGCGCCGATCACGATCAGGCTGTCCGGATCGAGCGGCGAACCGACATCGATGTCATTATCAAGGACGTCGATCAACACCGAACTGTCCTCATCGACTGTCGCGACGTCGTCGACCGCTTCGGGAGCGACCCCCGAAATGACGGTGAACGCGGTATCGCCATTGGGCCGGTTGTTGTCCAACAGGTTGCCCGCCAAGTCGACGATGCCGGCAGCGGTGTTGTCAATCGTGATCTCGTAACGGCTGCGACCCTGTGGGTTGTCCGGCAAATTCTGTAGCGAGATCACCCCACCATTCGAGAAGAAGACGAAGTCATAGTCGACGCCTTCAACCAACAGCGTGCCATCAAAAGTCACGGTGACGGCGGTCGGCAGAATCGAAGACTCGTCGATGCCGACTCCCTCATCAATTACGCGTATCTGAATCGCATCAAGCTGAGGCGTATCGACCAATACCTCGGTCAACGCGGGATTCAGGTCAAATCCTGCCTGGTCGTTATCCTCTGGATCAATCAGCTGCACGAACGGACGGGCAAAGTCGGCACGTTCGATCGCACCGCGGTCCTTAAAGATGTTGGCGCCAAGACCGGGCGGCGGATCCTGTGACGGATCGTCGATCCGCAACTGCTTGAACCGGTCTCGGTCCGGCGCAATGATCGGCGACGGCGGAATTCCCAGCGGCGAGTTGACCGCGGTAAAGTTGAGCCGATCAGCCAACGAGTTAAGCGAACTATCGACGGCCAGAGTTCCGGCAGCCAGGTAGAAGTTCGAATTGGCCGGATTGACGAACAGGGGATCTCCGGGCTGCAACAGGATGGCGTTCTGACCAATGACGCCATTGCTGTTGTTGCCAGAGTAGAGATTCGCACCCACCACGGTCGAACCGGAGGTCCCATCGATCGTCAAACCGTCGGCCGTATTGGCGACAATATTGTTCAAGATCGTGGGGCTCGCATTCTGAGTCACCTGAATCGCGACACCGGTCGCCGTCTCGCCTCCGTAGAACGTGTTGTTCATAATCCGACCGAACGGGACGGGCGATAACGGATCGTTCCCCACGTTGGGATCACCGCTGTAGAGGACGCCCCCAATGCCAAAGTCCGAGACGACGTTGTTCTCGATCTTCACACCCGTGACCAAACGCTGGCTATTGAGCGTCGGAAGCTGACGAACACCGCCTGGGCGAGTCAGATTGCCCGCGGAATCACGCGGTCCCGCGTCAACCCGAACCCCGTACTCAAGCGTGTTGCGGATCGTATTGTCGGCGATCAAGATCTGGCCCTGATCGCGGTCCGCATTGGCATCGCCCAACCGCAAGACTTCTTCAATCAAGCGGTCGTTCGTGTCGAACACCTGATAATGAATGATGTCCGGATTGAGATCATCAATGGATGCCGCATACTCGGTTCCACGGCGAATTTCCAACTGATACTCGCCGACCAGAATCTCGGACGGATCAGCCGGATCTGGATTCGGAGGAATCGTGAAGAACGTCGACTGTGCAGGTGAGTTGGTCACCATTTCACCGCGCTCGGCGAATCCGATGATGACGTCATCGACGTAGAAGCCTTCGAAATTGTTCGCCTGGCCGCGTTCTGAGTCGAACAAGTCACCGTTGACGCTCGGGTCACCGAACTGATCGGGGAACGCCGCCGCGGTCGAAAAGTCAAAGCGGAACTGCAGGTTGCCATCGCCCGCATAGTTCGACAGGTCGATACGGGCTTGTCGCCAGCCGCCGGTGTTGTCGAACAACTCCTGTACTTGCTGGCGAGGATGCGTCGATGCCGTCACCGAAGGCGAG
This sequence comes from Rubripirellula sp., assembly GCA_029287555.1. Taxonomy (GTDB): domain Bacteria; phylum Planctomycetota; class Planctomycetia; order Pirellulales; family Pirellulaceae; genus Rubripirellula. The sequence goes on from JARFQX010000297.1 coordinate 5,400, forward strand.
ATGAACCGTGGCAACTCGGCGAATCGGGCTGCCGTCGAAAGGATCGAGTTATTGGTCGCAAGCAAGTCCCACGAGTTACCTCCGTCGGCCGACACCAGCACGCGAGCGCTATCACGCATCTCGAAATTGTCGATCGTGTTGCGGTTCTCGGTCTCTAGGAAGTAGTTGAAGTAGATCGTTGGCTTGTCGGCCGCTTCGTAGAGCGACAAGTCAATCGCGTTGGTCTGCAGACTACCGAACGCACCGCCCGGCATGTCGTAGTTGTCACCGAGACGCGGATTCTGGGTGAGATCCTGATGCGTCGACTGATCCAGAATCCCATACTGGGCATTGACGCCATAATCGAAATACGTGTCGCTGTTGTCCGGATTCTGGACCCAAGGCTCAAAGCCGAAGTAGAAGCTCGCCCCGCCTTCGGCTTGGTCACTCTCGCGACCGTTGATCGAGATCTCAAAGACACCGGGATCACGACTTTCATCAAACGCCTCGTTGATCCCGTGTCCAGCATCGTCGCGACGCTGCATCGTCGGGTGCCAGAGGTTGAAGTCCAACGGCGAGAACGCAATGCCGACCGAATTGGTCGGCATGGATGCGGACGTTCCATTGAAGAACTCGCTCTGCAAGTTGCCAGCGGTATCGAGCGCGACAATCTCACCCGAGGAGGTCACCGCAAACATGATGTTGGCGAAACGGCCACCCTCTAGGTTCTGCGGTCCCTCGGTCAATCCGGAGAACGAATACGGCAAGCTGACCACGTTCGACGCTTGGCCCGAACCCGTATCGATTTGATAGAAGAACCCTTGGTTGCTGACCCCATAGAGCACGCCACCGGCGAACGCCATACCCGTGGTCACACCGAGGTCGCCCGGCGTGTTCGCAAAGATTTCACCACGTCGACCCCAAGGTTGGCCCTGGGCAACGGCTGCCGAACCATTGGCATCGTTAGCCCGATACAGCGTTGAACTATTGGTATCAATGCCCGGACCCCTGCGAGCTCCCTCGACGGCGTACCAAAGGTTGTAGCGGGGGTTATTCCCGCCGGTTCGTTCCCAGGCGAAGCCCTGAACGGCGCTCGAGGTGAGTTGCTGGATATCGGGTGGGTTGGTCGCCGGGTTGAAGTCCGGAATACTGTCGTTACCGACCACGGTCGCCGCCCCGGTTGATGGATCGAGTTCGACCAATCGACCCGCCGTGTTAGCGCCTGCCTGACCGAACAGCGACTCGTACATGTACAGTCGCCCATCGGATCGCATCACGATGTCGGTCACCGCGCGGCCCGGATTGTTGGTGGGAAGGTCGCCCACATTCGTCCAGAGATTACCGGTGTAGGGGTTCGCCGTTTGCAATCCGTCGTCCCCGGGACGCGCGGTATAAAGAACCACGTCGTTGAGCGTGAATGGAACAACGTTGGTTTCCAAGGAGACCGCCGAGCTGATATCAAAGATCGACGTCCTGGGATCAACTTGCGTCGCGGCGTTAAAGTTGCCCGACAGGTAACCCTCGAAGCCAATATGGTCTTCGGCAAT
>JARFQX010000303.1 GCA_029287555.1 Rubripirellula sp.
CATGTAACCGCGAAAGTTGATCGCGACCATCCGGTCGATCACCTCATCGGAAAGCTCGTGTATCGGGCGATAGGCATCACGCGGCTGGATTGCCGCGTTGTTGACCAGGACATCGATCGATGAGAATCGCTCGAGCGTCCACTCAACAGCCGCTTGGCAGTCCTTCGCAGAGGAAACATCACAACTGCGGTGCCAAATCCCCTCCAGGTCAACCTCGGGGGCGTTCAGGTCCAGCGAGACAACCGATGCGCCCGAAGCCGCAAAGGCTTCACCGATCGCTCGGCCAATTCCTCCAGATCCTCCCGTAACGATTACCACTCGCCCGGAGTTGTCGTACTTCACGGTTCCAGCTGGTCGGGCTGTCGACATGATTCAAGCTCTCCTTGTGAAGCTCAGTTTGGTTACGGATTTCGAAGCATTGCGATCCGGGGGGCAGACGTGGGCAGACGTGGGCAGATGTCGCTACCGTCGCTTCCTCGTCGGGCGGCGGCGTTACGCTGGTGTGATAACATATCGGCGATGGTATCCGGCCGGAAAGAACCTTCCCCGACGGTGAGTGTGAATGATGCGATTCGTTCCATGCAGCAATCTGTCTATGCGTGAACCAACCTGTGTCCGCGACGTCGATTCGTGGCGGTTCGCTACGGTCGTGTCTGGTGGAGTAACAAAGGGCTCGGCATTTTGTCGCGATGGCTCGGTGGGCCAGCGGATGCCCGCTTCGTTCTTCCTTGGGTGCCTGATCGTGGTTCTCTGGTTCGGCCCGACCCAGCCGGTTCGTGCGGATGATGTTGCGGATGCCCCACAGTGGAGCGAGGTTGAACTCGAGTTCACCGCCGAGCAGGATTACGCTAATCCCTACACCGACGTCGAAGCCTCGGTCGAATTCACGCATGAAAGTGGCGAGACGATTCGGCGGCCCATGTTTTGGGATGGCGGATCGACCTTTCGCGTCCGGTTTGCGTCGACCCGAGATCGTGGGCGATGGACTTGGGAATCTTCGGCGGCCAACGACGACGGTGGTCTCGGTGGAAAGACGGGAACTCTGCGTTCCGTTCCTTCGCCCGACGCATTGACCATCTTTGGCAAACACGGTCTGTGGCGTATTCCTTCGGGCGGAAGGAATCTCGTACATGCCGATGGTACCCCGCGGCTGATGTGCGCCGACACCGCCTGGGCCTTGCCTTGGCGAGCGACACCCCAGCAGGTCGAAACGTATGCGGCCGATCGCGCCGCCAAGGGCTTCAATGCTGTCTTGTTGATGACGGTGCAGCCCGACATGCGTACGACCGGGCCTCGATCTCGAACGGAAGACGGTGGATTCGACGTTGGATTCGAGGATTTACCCCAGGGCTCACTGCGCGAATTAAATCCGGACTACTTTCGCGCCTTCGATCAACTGGTGCAGATTCTCGTTGGTAATGGCATCGCGCCGGTCTACCAACCGGTTTTCCATGGTTACGGGTGGAAGGGAGGCGGGGCGGCTGGCAATATGATCAGCTCGGAAGACTACGCGCGTTACTGTCGATACCTTGTCGCCCGCTATGGTGCGCGACCGGCGATGTGGCTGATCGGTGGTGACGGGCCGGCGACGAATCCCAAGGTCGTCGAACAACTCGACCGCGCCGGTCGTGACATCGAACGGTGGGACGCATACGGGCAACCAACCGGAATCCACTACTCTCCGCACGCGCTGAATCGCACCCACCAGGACAAAGACTGGCTCGATTTCCAGTGGTGCCAGACGGGCCACAACGGCGAACATGTTCCCGAGCGCGTTGCCGACATGTGGCGGAACTTGCCCGTCAAGGCGGTCGCCAACGGTGAACCGACCTACGAGAACATCGGACGGGTCGGACGCGCTTCGGGGTGGTGGCAAGGCCATGAGGCGTGGTGCAATCTCACGGCCGGTGGCACCATGGGCATCGTCTACGGGGCAGCCAGCTTGTGGCAGTGGCGGCTCGATGCGGACGAGCCAGGCCATGCGGATTGGTGCACGGCAGCCGGTGCGGGCTGGCGAGAAGCTCTTGATTTTGAGGGCTCGAAGTACCCTGGTCTTGTCGCCAAGATTCTTGACGGGTTGCCGATCGAGGGAATGCAGCCCAATTGGACCTGCACGTATGGTCGACGCGGGCTGCTGGTGCCAAAGGAGCTGTTTGTGCTGTATCTCTCCAAGGGCGGCAGCACGGGAATTCTTTCCAGGGATGTCCCGCGTTCCTACCGCATTTTTGATCCAACGAACGGTCAAGTCATCGGTGAGGGGCGTTTGCCGGATCGGGAGACGGCCAATGTTAACAGCGGCTCGGATGACCAACCGCGGGTGATTGTCTTTCTGGCTGACGCCTCAAAGTAGCGTTCACCTTTACGCGGATTGGAGTGCCGCGAGATCGCACCGATGACATGGTCAAGCAGCGCGTGATGCAATTCCTCGACGAACGAGGTGTGCAGTTCACCGGGCCGGATGTTGTCACGTTCAGTTCGCCGGGATTCGACACCGCTGAAACGCTTCAGCATGTAACCGTGAACGTTCAAATTCCGGCGGAAGGTAACTTGTTGATCGCATCGCAGGTATTCGGGGACCTGATGATCAATGCAAGTGTCACGATGAGAAAAGAATACAAGAATCTGGACGCTCCCTAATTCCCGCCTGTTTGCGAGAGGTTCCCCGGCCATGGACGCTCGACGACGATTCCCGAGAATTCCAACTCAAATTCGTTTCCGTCGGCGACAACGAGACTGCCGGGCGCCCAGGTCCCGTCGCGTCACTTCGCGGCGATGGGGTGCCGCAGCGGTGGAGTTTGCGATCATCGCGAACATCTTCTTCATCATGATTCTGGCCTGCATGGAGTTCGCTCGCTTGAACATGGTTCGCAACCTGGCTCAGGATGCTGCCTATTATGCGGCCCGCCACGTGATCGTGCCGGGGGCTATCTCGGCGGAGGCCGTCGCCGAAGCAGATCGAATCATGTCGTCCATGTTGGGCCATGGCTACAGCATCGATGTTTCGGACGTCAATAAAGAGGTCAATGAAGTCGCGGTGACGGTTTCCGTCGATCTGGGCGCGGTCGCGTTCTTCACGCCTTACTTTCTTCCGGAGACAAGTATCGAAACGGTGGCCCGAATGCGAACCGAACGGTATGACGGTTACTACGAACAGTAGCCGGCGCGAACGAGAGCATGGGTGGGAGTGTTTTTATTTCCAAATGCCACGTTGATTTTCTCTCCACCGATGCCCTGAGGTCGAACATGAGTCATCGTTCCATCCATTGTCGGCGAGGATTGTCTTCGCGCGCCGACTCACGCTTCTGTCGACGGGGGAGCGTGATTGGATTAATGGCTGTGCTCTTGCCGGTACTCGCCATCCTTGCCGCCTTCAGTATCAACGCAGCCCAGATGCAGCTGACTCGCACCGAGTTGATGGTTGCCACCGATGCCGCCGCAAAAGCTGCGGGGCGATCGTTCCGCGAGTTCCAAACGGTTGACTCCGCGAAAGATGTGGCTGCCGTGACTGCGGCACTGAACACGGTTCAGGGCGCCCCGCTGTTGTTGCAGAAGGCAGACGATGCGGGTGAAATCGAGTTTGGAAAGACCTCCCAGCCAAACGGGCGCGACGGTCGCTACCTCTTCGAAAGGGTCGTAACTGATAGCGTGGCCATCTTCGAAGAAATCGCCAACAACCTTCCCACAATCCTCACCGAATAGTTAGCCGCCATGAAGCCCGAAGAACGCACGCAAGCGGCGGTACCGCTTCCCGAAGCGAACACCGATTCGCAGGAGATTTCGCGGGGAACGCGGTTTTGGATTGCCGCATCGTTGATTGTGCCCGTGGCCGTGATCGGCTGGGCCTCCATGCTGGCGCCGCACGATCGGCCCGCCGATTCAGCGATTCTCGGGGCCTCGCAAAGCTCGCCCGTCGTGTTGTCGCCCAATTTCGCGATCACTGGCGAATCGACCGAGGATATTCAGGCCGCCGCCCGCGAGATCGATGCCAAGCTGATGAAGCGTTTGGCGCAGCGTCGGGCGAGCCACGCAGTTGCCGGACCCGGTCTCCTGCAAACCAGGGCCAAGTGGCAACAGAAAGCCAAACGAGTGCAACGGGAGTTCGGCAAATTTCCGAATGCGAAGGAAGGGTCGGTCGAGTGGGACTAACAGCAAGAGTTGCTCGAGTCGCTTAAGGATGTGCCTTCCTGAATTTTCGCACGCAGAGCCCTGCATCGAGCTCTCGAAGCGGGCGGTGGGGCACCCAACTCGTCGTAATGTTCAGGTTGGGAAGGCTGTCCTGCCTACCGGATCTGGAAAGGTTAGCCGAGCGGTGCGAATTTATGCGAAGGCGAAGTATGATAGAGGAGACGCCCCAAAACGCTTGATTCTCCTCGCCAAGCTCCGATTTGCTAATGTCCTCGCACCTACGACTCCTCTGGCTGACCTCGTTTGTCTTGATCTGTGGTTCAGCCGCTGCCCAGGATGATCTGTTTGCGGATGCGCCGGGATTGTTCGGTGCGGCGCCCGCCGCCGCCGGGGCGCCCGCGAACGAAACGCCTGAAATCGATGACGCGTTGATTCGCCAATTACTCGAGTATGCCAATCGTGGCGAGCTGCCGTTGGCCGACGCGATCGCTTCCTTGGTCCGACTGGAACGCTGGGGCGAGGTTGACCGCCTGCTGGCCCGTACGGCCGGTATGAACATCAGCGACGAACGCTTGGCGGAAATGTTTCAGAGGATTGGGCCAACTGTCTTTCTCCGCGTCAAGCAGCGATCGGATTTAAGCGGATCAGCCCAGGCGGGAATGGACAAGCTTCGCGAGGCCGCCATGAAGGTCTCCCAATCGGAGGACCGACTCAAGGCCGCCATTGAGCAGCTGGGAAGTCCTTCGACCGACCAACAGCTCGAGGGGACGCGCACCTTGCTTGCCGGTGGTGATGCGGCCATTGCGGCGTTGGTCGACGCTGCGGTGACCGAGCAGCCCGCGGAAAAACGCGACCACATTCTGCGCACCCTCGTCGCTCTGGGAGGCGGCGGAGTCGACGGGCTTGAGCAACTGGCACTCTACGGGACTTCCCAGACGCGGGGCCGGGCATTGGCCTCGCTCGCTCGGATCAGCCCGCAAGCTTATCTCGTTGATCTGGTTTCGGCGTTTCATGCCGCCGATGCGACCGATGCCGAGCGGAAGACAGCCGCCGACGGGCTCACCCGGCTTGGCGAATGGCCGACTCGAGAAGCCGCCGTCGCGGCGCTGGCCTTTGATCTCCGCAAAAAACACGACACGGCCAAACGGATTGAGAATGATGGTCAAACGATGACTTTGTGGAGCGTGAACGAACAGCGCACCGGCGTTACCCACAAGCCTGTCTTGGTCATCCACGCGGCCTACCGCGATCTCTACGATGCCGCTGCCCGACTCCGTCGACTTGGCAATCTTTCGCCGGAACTCGATACGGCGACGCTTGCGGTCACAATGGGCTACAACTTGATGCTCGATCCCGATTGGGGCGACCCCGATCAAATCCAGCCGATTCGTGAAAGCTACGGTCCGCTGCTAACCGGTTCGTCCTTGTCCGACGTGTTGCAATACGCGCTCGATTCGGACGACCATGCAGCCGCGGTTGGTTTGATCCGGTTGATTGATCCGGCGGGGATTTCGTACCAGGACCGTCATGAGTTACTCGATGGTACCGCCGGTGTTCCGTCACCTTTGGTCCAGGCTGTCTTGTCGCCCGAGCCTCGAGTGAGATACGAGGCGGCCTTGAAGGCAGCCCAGCTGGCTGGATCTCTGCACTACGCCGGCAGCAGTCAAGTCTTGCGAACGCTGGGCGAAATGGCAACGCTTAGTGACAAGCCCAAGGTCATTTTGGTCGAGACTCGTCGGCAAGAGGTGATCGCCATCGAAACGCTGTTGAGTGATCTTGGCTTGGAGGTGGAAGTCGTCTCGTCGATGAAACAGTTGCAGCGCAGCGTGGCCCGGGGTGGCGATTTGCGGTTGGTCATCGCCAAGAATGATTACGCGGACTTGCCTGCCGTCGAAATGATTGACCTGGTCCGCCGCATGAATCGCGGGCGTCGCCTGGCGATCGCCGTTTACGGGGGCGAGGCCCCATTCCTAGGGGAAGAACGCTGGGCCGCACCGACGACTTGGATCGAGGATGAGGTTACTTTGTCATCGCTTGGCAGCTTGCTCGATCTGGTCGAGCGCAGTCGACGGATGGCGCCGTTGACGATTCTTGACCGGCAAGACTATCGGGAGCAAGCTGCGTCGATCCTGGAGCAGATGCCGCCGGTAACCGGACAAGTTCGCCCGATTTACGACAATTAGCATCGCATCGCTCGACGAGTTCTGCATCTCGGCAAGTCGTCCTCGTCGCGGGACCCCCTGGGGCGCTCCGTCCCAACCATGCCGGTTCTCCATGGTCGGAGTCGGTGTTTTGCTCGCTACTTTCGCGGTCGGTGCCTACCACCAGGAGGCATTTCACGCTATCGTCATCACGGTCCGCGACTTGTGACCGACGTGCCCGACTGGTCACGCGAGGATCCGTTCCGACCCGCTATGTGAAGGTTTTCCTTCTTCGAAGGTTGATTGCTTATCGAGTTGAGTGCTGGCGTTCTTCGATGCGGTGGTGTCCTCGATCGGGCCCGATCTGAGTTTTGGTTTCCCAACGTTTTTCATGGCGATCCTCGGCATTTCTCCCAGCGGGCCGGGCGGCCCCCCGATTCCCGGCATCATCGGCACTTCGCCCGCGATGCAGGAAGTGTATCGCATCACCCGGCGCGTGGCGGGGAGCAATGCCTCGGTGTTGATCCTCGGGGAAACCGGCGTGGGCAAGGAATTGATCGCCAATGCGATCCATCGGCTCAGCCACCGGTGTGGTGGCCCCTTTGTTCGAGTCAACTGCGGGGCGCTCAGCGAAAGCCTGCTCGAGAGTGAGTTATTTGGCCACGTTCGCGGGGCGTTCACCGGCGCGGTCGCCAACCGGACCGGACGGTTTGAGGCGGCCAATGGTGGGACCGTGTTTCTGGATGAGATCAACAGCACCTCGCTGACCCTGCAAGTCAAACTGCTGCGCGTGTTGCAAGAACGTGAGTTTGAGAGGGTGGGCGACACAAGCACGCTCAGCACCGACGCGAGGATTCTGGCGGCCAGCAATCGCGACCTGATGCAGGAAGTCCGTGAAGAACGATTTCGTGAAGACCTTTACTGGAGGTTGAACG
>JARFQX010000383.1 GCA_029287555.1 Rubripirellula sp.
ATTCCACCGACCGCCGATTGGTGGAAAAAGCAGATCGATTTTGGCGACTTACCGGCGGAAGCACGCTGGAAATGGGACCGGACATCCACGACACCCACTTGGCAGCGATCAGCCACGTGCCACACTTGGTGTCCGCTTTGGTCGCACGCATGGCCCATCCCGAGGCGAGGCCTTTGGTGGGCAGCGGGTGGATGGACATCACTCGGGTCGCGGCGGGAGATCCCACGATGTGGACCGCGATCTGCGGCGAGAATCGAGGGGCAATCCGTAAAGAACTGGCACGATTCGCCGACGAACTGGCCAAGCTCCGGGCCATCCTCGAAGTGAACGATGAGGAAGCCCTGCGGGCATGGTTGACCGAAGCACAGCAGATCAAACAGCAACCCCCGAAGTGAAGGGCCCCTGTTCATGCCGCTTTGGCAAATCGACATCTATCCGGCGGAGAACCAGGTGGATCGGGAAGCGATCCGAACCGCCGAGGAGATCGCGGAACTAGGACTCGGTCAGGACGTCGCGGTCGCCTACGCTCGCAGCTTTCTCGTTCAGGGCAATTTTGCTCGAGACGAAGCCGTTCGTCTGGCCGAGACCTTGCTGTGTGATCGCGTCACCGAACGCTCGATTGTCGCGATCGCCGGCCAGGACGTGCTTCACGAGCCGCCCGGTGAACAAACGACGCTGATCAATGTGCTTCCCAAGCCGGGCGTGATGGATCCGGTCGCGGCCAGTACCGTCGGCGCGGCCCAGGATGCCGGCTTCGATGTCGAAGCGGTTCGAACGGTGCGCAAGTATTGGCTCGGCGACGTGGACGAAACTTCGCTCGATTCGATTTGTCGACGCGCGCTTTCCAACGATGCGATCGAGCAAGTCGTTGTCGGACCGTTGGAATTGGATCAACTCGACGTCGGTGCGCCAAACGAGTTCAATTTGGTCACCGTCCCGATCCGCGAGTTGGATGACGATGGGTTGATGCGGCTGTCGCGCGACGGACAGCTCTATCTGACCTTGGTCGAGATGCAGACCATACGCGACCACTTTGCTTCGATCGGCAGAGACTCGACCGATATCGAATTGGAGTCGATCGCCCAGACCTGGTCCGAGCACTGCAGCCATAAGACGCTCGCCGGACGGATCCACTATCGCGGCCCCGGCGCCGATGGCACAGCGCACGGCGCCGATGGCACAGCGCATGGCGCCGATGGCAAAGCGCACGGCGATGAGCGGCACTTCGACAACATGTTAAAGGAGACGATCTTCGCGGCGACCCAAACGATCCGGCAGTCGCTTGGCGATCAGGATTGGTGCGTCAGCGTGTTTAAGGATAACGCGGGTGTGGTGCGCTTTGACGACGACTACCACGCCTGCTTCAAAGTGGAAACGCACAACCATCCCTCGGCCCTCGAACCATACGGTGGGGCCAATACGGGCATCGGCGGAGTGATCCGCGATCCAATGGGCACGGGGTTAGGCGCCAAGCCGATTTGCAACACCGATGTCTTCTGTTTCGCCCCGCCCGATACTCCGGCCGAATCGCTTCCCCCTGGCGTGCTTCATCCGCGGCGCGTGATCAAAGGCGTCGTCGCCGGTGTCCGCGATTACGGGAACCGGATGGGCATTCCGACGGTCAACGGCGCGGTCTACTTCGATCCACGTTACCTCGGCAATCCGCTTGTGTTTTGCGGAAACGCCGGTTTGATTCCGGTGGGGATGGAGGAGAAAGCGGTCCAGCCGGATGACCTGATCGTCGCCATTGGTGGTCGTACGGGACGCGATGGAATCCACGGTGCGACCTTCAGCTCGGCGGAATTGACCAGTGAATCGGAGTCGCTCTCGGGGGGCGCGGTTCAGATTGGCAACGCCATCACTGAAAAGATGGTCCTGGATGTGCTGCTGCAAGCTCGCGATCGAGGTTTGTACCACGCTGTGACCGACTGCGGCGCCGGAGGCTTCTCCAGCGCCGTTGGCGAAATGGGTGAGGAGATCGGCGCGGAGGTCTGGTTGGAGAAGGCTCCGCTGAAGTACGAAGGACTGACCTACACCGAGATTTGGATCTCCGAAGCGCAAGAGCGGATGGTATTGGCGGTGCCCCAGGATAGTTGGGACGAGTTGCGTGAGCTGTGCGAGAGTGAGGGAGTGGAAGCGGCCGTCTTGGGACGCTTTGCGCCCACCGGACGACTGCGGTTGACCTACCACGGGCACGTCGTCGGTGACTTGTCGATGGAGTTCTTGCATGATGGCCGCCCGCCCGTGATCCGTGACGCCGTCTACCAACCGGCCGTCGAAACACCTCTCGAAGTGCCCCAGATGGATGCCGAAGCATTGCGCAAAGCGTTGCTCGGTGTCATGGGCAGCCCGAACGTCGCCAGCAAGCACTGGGTGATTCGACAGTACGACCATGAGGTTCAAGGTGGCAGCATCGTCAAGCCTCTGGTGGGCCCCTGTTGCGATGGGCCCGGGGATGCGGCGGTCGTTCGGCCTCGACTGCAATCGCGTCGCGGGCTGGTCTTTTCCTGCGGCATGAATCCGTACTTCGGCGACTTCGATACCTACCACATGGCGGCCTCGGCGATTGACGAGGCGATGCGCAATGCCGTGGCGGTCGGTGCCGACCCGGCGCGGGTCGCCATCCTCGATAACTTCTGTTGGGGTTACACCGATCGAGCCGAAACGCTTGGGTCGCTCGTGCGGGCGGCCATCGCTTGCCAAGACATGGCGATCGCACTGGGGACACCGTTCATCAGCGGCAAGGACAGTTTGAACAACGAATTCAGCTACGAAGACGTCCAGGGGAATCGTCAAACCATCGCGATCCCGCCAAGTTTATTGATCAGCGCGATGGGGCAAATCGACGACATCGCCACAGCGGTCACGATGGATGCCAAGCAGGCGGGCAATGCGATCTTCCTGGTCGGACAGACCAAAGATGAACTGGGGGGATCGCATCTCGTGTTGCAGATGGGCCTTTCCGGTGGCCACGTCCCTCGGGTCGATGCCGGTCAAGCGAAAAGGACTTTTTCCGCGGTGCACCACGCGATCACCGCCGGGCTCGTGCGGTCCTGTCACGACCTGAGCGAAGGCGGGTTGGCCGTTGCGGCGACCGAGATGGCGCTGGCAGGTGGTTTGGGAATGAAACTCGATCTTGCCCCCGTGCAGGGCCCCGGATTGGGAGACGTCCAGGCTCTCTTTAGCGAATCCAATACACGGTTCTTGATCGAAACGACCCCCGATTCTGCCGAGGCGCTGCAGAGTTTGCTCGAAAAGGCGAAGGTCCCGGTGTGCCGTTTGGGTACAATCGAAGCGACGCCATCGGTCGTCTTCCATCGAGGTGAGGTGACGGTCATGCAGGTCGAGGTCGCCGAAGCCAAGGCCGCCTGGCAGAAGCCTCTCGATTGGTGAGGGTGCCCAGACCTCTGGCTTCCGGCCGGCACCGACACTCCTTGACCAAACAGTTGCTTTCCGAATCACACCGCAATCTCAAGCGATGATTTCAGCGATCCATCACGACACCTGGACCTTGGTTGTTTCTCGCGGCCAGTCTCGCAATCCAAAGAAACGGGAATTGGAGCAGGCGGTCGCCGAGGCAGCAGAGCAGATCGAAGGGGTCAACGTGATCATGATCCCTCACCTCTATGATTTGCCCCGGGGAAGCGAATCGTACAAGCGGTTGCTGGAGGTCGAGGGAAACTTGATCATCGTTTCCTGGATCTATCCGCGCGCCGCTCACTGGGTGCTTGATCGAAATGGAATCCAGGGCCAAGTCGGCGAGGTGCAACTGACGGTCGACGACGAGGAGAACGAAGACGGGGCTTCCGAGTTGGACCGCCATGTCGGTGATGCGGTCGATCGCATGACGGATCTACATCCCAGGCCCGATCGCAACATTCACTGCATCGACTTGAAAGTCACCGAGGATCGCGATGCCTTGGTCGCCGAAATCCGGCGGATCGTCGGTGGGGAATCCACGCCCGATGATGATGCCGGGTCCGCCGCAATGGACGGCGACGGCAGTCTTCCTATCGTCGGCGGGAAATTGGTTCAAGTTGATGAACAAACATCTCGACGCTGGTATCCCGTGATCGACTTCAGTCGTTGCACCAACTGCATGGAATGTGTCGATTTCTGCCTGTTCGGTGTCTACGGTGTTGATGGGACCGAGAGCATTCTCGTCGAACAACCCGATAACTGTCGCAAGGGATGTCCCGCTTGCAGTCGAGTCTGCCCGGAAAATGCGATCATCTTTCCTCAACACAAAGCCCCGGCAATCGCAGGGGCCTCGGTCGACGGAGATGAGGGTTTCAAGATCGATCTCTCCCAATTGTTTGGGGCACCGGCAAGCGGCGAAGACCCGATTCAAACGGCCGCCCGCGAACGCGACGAACAACTCTTGCTGTCCGGTCGCGAAGCGGTCGGGATCGACGACCAATTAAAGAAACGGCAAGCCGATCGTGTCGCCGGTCCCAAGGATCAACTCGATTTGCTTATCGACTCTCTCGATCAGTTGGATTTGTGAGATCGAGAGGCGAGAGGCGAGTGGCGAGTGGCGAGAGGCGAGTGGCGAGGGGCGAGTGGCGAGTGGCGAGTGGCGAGTGGCGAGTGGCGAGTGGCGGAGTATGTGCGGGGATTCGAAGTAGGCCGAATCAAGCGAAGCGCCGATCCGGCACCGAACAACGATTCGTCGCCCAGCAAGAACCTCTGCGGGATTTCCGGACACCCTCGACTACAGACTACAGACTACAGACT
>JARFQX010000433.1 GCA_029287555.1 Rubripirellula sp.
ATCTTGAAGAGGCCGTGCGTTGGTTTGATCTGGCCGTCGCGGGAACCTTGGATCAGTACAGTTTTCGTTCCGGGGCGTACATCACTTTGCCGCTGTTCATCAGCCGCTGGGCGCTCGAAGCGGCGATTAAGCGGGGCGACCGCGAGCAGGTCGAGCGACACCTCGAGCGAATCATGCAGCTTGACCCGCTCGACATCGATTTTGCTGAGCGACTCTTGCCCGAGATGCGCGAGCGGGCGATGGGCGAACTTGCCGACGATGCTCTCGATCAGATCATGGATCGTGGTTTGCAATACGCGCGTCGTTTTTCTTTCGACGCGATGACCTGTAACAATCTTGCCTGGGTTGCTGCCATGAACCGTCTGCGTCTCGACGACGCTTTGGAGCTGGCCGAGAAGGCCGTCTATGCCGAGCCGGAGAGTGCCATCTACCGTGACACGCTCGCCGAGGTGCTGTTCTTGTTGGACCGCAAACAGGAAGCGTTGCAGATTGAACGCGGTTGTCTGCTTGACGACCCTGGTCAGTGGCACCTGCACCAGCAGATCGAAAAGTACGAGGAATCCATTGACAAGTCGTAGGTTCGCAAGTGGTGCAGGCTGATTGGTGTAGGCCGAATCAAGGAGGGTGGCGACGCCGATCGGGCAATTTTTCTCGAGGTCGGTCCGTTGCAACGAAGCCGGATCGGCGGTTCGCTCAATTCGGCCTGCTTCCGCGTTTTGATTACTAAAGCATTTTCAAGAATCACATAGTCGCCGATCGCTCCGCCGATCGTAGCCTAACAGCGCATTACGATCGGCGGAGGGATCGGCGACTATCGTTTGCCGCCTACGAGAAATTTGAAAATGCTCTAGAAACGGATGTGCAATCCGTGGTGGTGACGACGATAAGCCGGTCGTCGATAGTAGTAGCGACGTGGTGGCGCATAGTGCGGCAACACATAGTGCTCTTCCACAATGACGGGTGCGGGGACCACGGGGGCGGGCCTGATCACTTCGTAGCTTTCGACGACCGGTGAGACTTGAACGGGACCGGTTGGAGCTCGTTGCATCGCGGTAATGACGTTCTCGCTGACACCTTGCTGGTGCAGTGAGATAATATCGGGCACCTGCAGCTTGGCGATCACACCGCGTTGGTTGATTTGGTTGATGATCACCGATTCACTGATTCCCGACCGGGTCATCGAAACGACGTCGCCCGTGGATACCGCCGATTGCTGGTAGGCGATCTGGTTTTGGTATTGCCGCGAGACGGCTTGTTGTCGTCGGTACGCGGCCTCCTTGTCGGATGCATTTCCAATCAAGCCGCCCGTGACGGCACCGATGACGCCACCAATTGCCGCGCCGGCGCCTGCCTCGCCGTTGTGATCACCAATCAAACCACCAGCGATTGCCCCGGTTAAGCCGCCAACCGCCGCTCCACGCTGCGTGTCGCCTTGCCCCATCGCCTTGATGCCACCAGCGGTGCAAAGTACCAGAATGAGAAAATGACATGAGATTCGAACCATCGCAATATCCGTCCATCCATGGGTGGGCAGCTGAAGCATTGCCAATTGTCGCTAGAACCACGTATCGCTCGGAAAATCGAGGCAGACCCCAAACGCAATCGTAGGTCCCCAGGCGGCTCATTGTGTCTGGCGGCCCTCGGTGTCTGGCCACTTTTCCGATCCACGCGGAATCCATCGACTCAACGGTAGTACGATCTCACGCTCGGTAGCAAGCCCATGTTTCGCCTGAACCGATCGACGATCGCCGCCAGCGGGACTCGGTTGCCGCGCGATGGCCGAAACGCAAGAAAATTGGCGATGTGCAAAAAAACTTCAGCCCGATGTTGCCACTTTTGGGCCCATGATTGCGGAGATCGCCCGAACGAAGTCCTGGGCGTCATCAAATTCGCGATACACGCTTGCGAATCGGATGTATGCCACCTCATCGAGGATCGCCAAGTGTCGCATCACGATGTCGCCGACTTGCGTGGAGGTCACTTCCGATTCGTAGTTTGCATAGATGTCGGCTTCGATATCCTGTACGACCCGTTCGATGGTCGAACTGGGGATTGGACGTTTCGAGCAGGCTCGCTCGATTCCACGGCGAATCTTCTCGCGATCGAGCGGTTCCCGAGTCTGGTCGCTTTTGACAACTCGCACGCCCAGCTTTTCGATCGTCTCGGCGGTTGAGAAACGTCGTTGGCAGGAGTTGCATACCCGCTTGCGTCGTACCGTATAACCACCTTCGGCCGACCGCGTATCCAGCACGCGATCATTGTCAACGTGGCAGTAGGGACAACGCATGAAACACCCGGCACAAAAGCGAACTTGGCAGAGACCAGCCGCATTATCGGTGTTTGGGGAAAAGCTCGCAACCGTTCCGAGGGGCGCCTGCGGAGACAGTCCCGCTTGCCTCGGGCGCCCTGTACCATTCTTGAAGCGGCCTCATGGAGGGCTGGCTATTGCATGCATTATTCCTCGTCTAGAACCTAAGGAGAATCATGATGTCGACCGACCCCTTTAAACGCCAAAGTGCGAGCGAAGCCGGGCAGGAAGGGGCGCCCGCAGGCGGTCCGGCTTCGGCCCCGGGGGAGACTTCCCCTGCCAGCGACTTCCGCCGCCGCGTGGCTGACCAGCAGTCAATTTCGGAGGATGCGGAGGCCGAACAGGAGGTCTGGCACGGCGGATACAGCCCCAAAGCCATGTTCGGCACCTGGTGCTCTTTGGCCTTCGTTAGCGTCGCGATGCTGGTGGGGTCGTTTTTGGCCGACCCCGGTCTGCTGCCGTACACCTTTGCCGCCGTTCTGCTGCTGTGGGCCGCCGGTGGACTGATTTATGCATGGCGTCGTTTTGGGTACCACTATGAATTGACCACGCAACGGTTCGTACACCAAACGGGGATCATCACCCGTCGGACCGACCGAATTGAGGTCATTGACATCGATGATGTCAGTTTCAGCCAGGGCCCCATCGAGCGAATTTTCTCCATTGGCACGATTGTCCTGACCAGTAGTGACCGCTCGCACCCGGTATTGTCTATGATTGGGATTGCAGATGTGAAACGAGTTGCCGGTTTGATCGACGATATTCGACGACAGGAACGCCGGCGTCGAAGCCTTCACATCGAGGCGATCTAGTCTGGCAAATGCCTTGGCGTGTGACCACGCAATACAGCGAGGGGACCTGTGACCAAGTGGTTCATTCAGCGAGCCGATTCGGCGGAAGACCTGGGACCGTTTCGGCCGAGCGAGTTGCTCGATCTCGTGCGCAGCGGAGAGGTAACCTCCGAGACGATGCTTCGCAAGGATAACTCGCCTTGGTTCGCAGCGGCTGATGTTGGTGGTTTGTTCGAGGCGGCGATGAGGCCGACGATCCGTTATTTCTGTCCACAATGCGAAACGGAAGTCAGCGAGCCGCCGGTAACATGTCCCAAGTGTGATCGTGATATTCGCCGAGCCAAGACGCGGATCACCGAGAACACCATCATCAGTCGCCATGAGCAAAGTGTGGCCGAACAAGCCGGCAGTTCTGTCAAGAAGTGGCTGCATCGCAAAAAGCTTTCGCGCGAGAACAAAGATACGCCCAAGCAATAGGCACGGTCACCGACCGCGCCGCTGCTGTTCGCCGAGTAAAGGCTGCGCTCGAGGCACTCCGCCTCAAACCCGAAGACCGAGCACCTCTGCGGCGTAGCGAATGCTCCGAAGAATGTTCTCTCGTTCCAGTTCGACTTGCTCCGTGAGCGCCAACTTCGACGGATACTGCAAAGACTCCGCCTGATGGTCTCGCACGGTGCGCAACGTTCGGGCCAGATCGCTTGCCGGAAGATCAGGAAACGTTCGCCAATAAGATGGCTCGAGACAGGGGACGAGCAGCGGATCACGGGTCAGCAGTTCGAGCGTGAAGTGGATCCGTGGCTTGGACTTACGCAGGATCGCTACGATCTGTTTCAAGTCGATGAAGCCTTCGCCCAAGGGTATGTCGCCAAAGAGAAATCCTTCGGGAACCAACTGGACGGCTTGATCCTTGATGTGAACGGCATGCGCCCATGGGGCCAACGCCTTGACGGTTTCCACGGGATCCTCGAGTAGGGCAAAGTTGTTGCCCGTGTCGACGCATGCACCGACGTACTCGCTGTCGATCGCCTGCAAAGCTTTGACTCGCTCCTCGATCCGATGGTCTTTATGATTCTCCGGAGCAAAAGCGACGCGGTGCTTCTCCGCGATCGGCGCTGCCAACTCGAGGGACCGGCGAGCCCGAGCGTCGTGCGATCGGTAGCTCTCGAGTGAATCAAAGTACTCGTAGCGACGTCCGGTAAAGATCGTCGAGCGAACGACTTTGGCGCCAACCGAGGCAGCCGATTTCATTTCGGCATCGAAGCGGTCCAAGTCGCTTGGCTTCTTCGGGGCCCGGACGATTCCTTCGATGTAAAGTCCCGACGCTTCGGCTTGCTCGCGCAGCAGCGCTGCTCGGCGAGGCTCCAGCACTCCCAAAGCCACCTGATAGCCTCCAGCACCGAGTGCTCGAGCGTGCTCAAAGAAGGGCTCCGGTTTAAACAGGTCGATGGCAGGACCCTGCGCTCGCGCCATCTCACGGGCGAACCGGGCGCAGTACTGGCACAGACCCATGGACGTTCGCGGTCGACCGGTCGATTCCTGGCCGGATAACGAAGGGGTGAACAGTGCTCCCAGGGCGGTTGCCAACGCTCCCCGTCGATTCACGGTCCCCGGTCGATTGATGGTCCCCGGTCGATTGATGGTCATCGTTCTGCTGATCTTGATTGCCGGCTCGGAAGAAAAGTGAGTGGTGATGAAATTTCGGCCACCAGCAGCATTCTATCGATCCGGACGTGGGGCCCGAGTTGCCGATCAGATTCTGGCAGCCAAGCCTGTGAAAAATATCACAAAGTCGCTATGGTTAACCTTAGAAGCTTTTAAGGGAGTTTTAGTTGCCTTTTGTCGCTCGTCAGCGTAGAATCCACTGCAAGCGATGAGAGAGCAAAATCGGCTCGGTATCTCGCTCTTCTCAGCCGCCTGCACCCGACGGTGCCTTCCACCCCGGGTCCCTTCATTCCTTCTCTTTTCCCATTCATCGGGCTGACTCGAGCCGGCGGCCCAACGGTCGGCAATTCCCCAGTTCATCAGGGCAGCTGTTCCACAGGGCAGTTGTTCGTCCGGGGTAGTTGTCCCGCGGTGCACGACTCGGCGTGGTTTCGGATCGAGCAACCGCGATCGGCCAGCGTGGCCGATCTGGTGCAGCATCTCGGGACGGGCAAGTGGACGGCCGAGGAGGTCGGTTCCGCATCAGTGACGCGGAACGTTTTCCAGGACGGGTTATCGAGGCGTTGGAGTTCGAACATGGGATTTCTAATCGAGAGACGAAACGAATGGACCGCATTCGGCAAGTCGCCAGCGTCCTGCGCGGATCGTGAAGCGACGAGGGATGATCGATTGCAACTGGAGCGGACCGACCGCGCCGCGGTGCAAGGAGTGTCGACCTACCGGGACCTGCCCGCCTTCGGACTTCTGCAGCATGCGGCCGAAACGATCCCCGACCGTGAAGCGATGATCTATGACGAACTTCGTTGGAGCTATGCATCGTTGAACCGCCATTCCCTGCGAGCAGCGGCGATGTTGCAACGACTCGGAGTGCAACCGGGCGATCGAGTAGGCGTCCTGCTGCCTAACGTTCCCGAGTACGTCATCGCGGCCAACGCCATTTGGCGCGCCGGTGCGGTTTGCGTTGCGATCAGTCCGTTGATGGTGGCCGAAGAGGTCGCGGCGCTGCTGAGGCAAACCGACTGTCGAAGAGTAATCTGCCTGGATGTATTATCTCACCTGGTCGCGGGATGGAAAGATCATCCGATTCAATCTTTGTTGGTTTCGATTCGAAACCATCTCCCATCTTTCCATCAACTCGGTTACTTGTGGGCGCGTCGAGCTCGAACCGGTCATTGGGTGTTTCCACCGACCGACTCATGCCGATGGTTCTGGGACGAAGTCGAGCGAACCGAGCGAGCGTGGCAACCGATCTCGATTTCCGCGGCGACCGATCCCGCTTACATCTTGCCGACTGGCGGCACCACCGGCGCGGCCAAAGCGGTGACGCTGAGCCACACCAACCTGGTAGCCAACGCCTGGCAACAGTATCAGTGGACGCGATGTTCCTTTGCGCAGGAAAAGATGCTGGCTGTGCTGCCGTTCTTTCACAGTTACGGCATGTCGGCAACCGTGATGGGTGGCGCTGCCATGGGTGCGACCTTGGTGCTGCATCATCGCTTCAATACGCGTCAAGTGATCGGCCTGTTGGAAGAACACCAGCCGACTGTCTTTCACGCGGTGCCGGCGATGTTGGTGGCAATGAACGAACGATTTCGCCGGCGGGCTCCGTCGATCGAAGGCTTGCGCTGGGTCATCTCCGGTGGTGCGCCGCTCGAGGAAGGAGTCGGCCAGGAATTCTCGCATTTCACCGGCGCGCATGTCGTAGAAGGTTACGGACTGAGCGAAGCTTCGCCAGTGACGCACGTCGGTGACCTGTTCGGTGAAGCCCGCTATGGCACGATTGGCTATTCGTTGCCGGCGACCAATTGTCGGATTGTCGATGCCAGCGACGATGCTCCCGAAGACGACGGCGAACGGTCGCTCCCCGATGGCGATGTCGGTGAACTGGTGGTTCGGGGGCCGCAAGTCATGCTCGGTTATTGGAACGACCCGCAGTCAACCAAAGCGGCGATCGATCGCGGTTGGCTGCACACGGGGGACTTGGCCGTCAAGTCGGCCGTCGGCACGTACCAGATTGTTGGTCGCAAAAAGGATCTGATCATCACATCGGGATTTAACGTTTACCCGTGCGAAGTCGAGGCGGTGTTGCGGGAGGCAGAAGGTGTTCTCGACGCCGCCGTGATTGGATGTCCCGACCAAGAACGGGGTGAGATCGTCGTGGCGCACGTCGTGCTCGAGCCCAGCGCGGCGTGGGACGAAACCTCGCTGCGAGAGCATTGTGAAACGCACCTCTCGAAACACAAACGACCTCGCCGCTACCTGCAATGCCAGGGCGATTTGCCGCGGAACTTTCTTGGCAAAGTCATTCGCCGCAAGCTTCGAGAATCCACGGACATGCCAACGGAGGTTTGATCATGAATCGAAGCGAATCCATCGCGGTGGTCTCGGGAGCGAGAACCCCCTTTGCCAAAGCGTTCACTGATTTACGAGACGTCTCGGCCGTCGAGCTCGGCCGGGTCGCACTGGCCGATGCTGCTCGCCGTGCCGGGGTGATCGTCGACGACATTGATGAAGTGGTCATCGGCAATGTCTCTGGACCGCCCGATGCCGCCAACATTGCTCGAGTGATCGCTTTACAGGCCGGTATCCCGATCGATCGGCTCGCCCATACCGTGAATCGAAATTGCGCCTCTGGAATGGAGTCGATTCTTTCCGGTTGGCAGATCATCCGAAACGGTCGGGCTCAATTGGTCATCGCCGGGGGAGCGGAGTCGATGTCCAACATCCCGCTGCTGTGGGATGAAGAAGCCGCGGGGCTGTGGCAACGGCTCGCGCGCGCCAAGACGCTCGGGCAGCGATTGGGCACCATCACGTCTTTCCGTCTTCGGCACTTCAAGCCAGTGGCGGGGATCGAACTCGGACTGACCGATCCCGTGTCCGGATTGAACATGGGCGAGACGGCCGAAGTGTTGGCCAAAGAGTTTGGCGTCACGCGCGAGGACCAAGACCGCTTCGCGTTGGAGAGC
>JARFQX010000443.1 GCA_029287555.1 Rubripirellula sp.
CGGTTCGTGATCCCTGCCATTGGTTCCGGCAATGATGTCGCCCGGCACACGCATGTGGTAGATCTTGCCGACCCGCGCCGTGTACCAGCCGTTGTTCTTGAAGTGCTCAGCCATGCTGGGTCCGTTGCCCGACGATCCCACATACCGGCTGAACATGAACGACTGACGCGATGGGGCACACACGAGGCCCTGACAATACGCCCGGTCGAAGACCATGCCCTGCTCAGCAAGTCGATCCAAGTTGGGAGTCTTACACAGTTTGTCGCCGTAGCAGCCGAGTACGCTGGCTTTCAGATCATCCGAAATGATAAACAGGACGTTCCGAATCTCCTGTGGTTCGGCGCCGAGCAGTAGTCCGCTCTGAAACAGGAAAACGATCGGTAGGAGGAATTGTCGCATCATGTCCTGGATCTTCACAAAGGTTATCCGGTCTCTCGGTTCTCAGCGTCCGTTCTGAACCGTCGTCATCAAGTCCGTGCGAGAAATTCCCATTCTAAATGACGTCTAAATCATCTCGCTATCCGGCTATTGTGCGGAGCATGACCTGCACGCTACACGCTTGACCGGATCGCGGCTGCCATGCGGCGCAAGACCTACGTGTACAATCTTGTTTCTGCAAGCCACCCCGCTCACTTCTCCCTCCAAATTAGTTGACTGCGATGTTGCACCTCTTCACACGACCGGTGACCGCCTTAACCTGCGTGGCCTTCATTTTTTCCGTTGCCTTCGCACAAGATGCCGCCACCAAACTTGAGTCGGGCAAGAGCGAGAGCACTCAGATCGAAACAACCGAAAAAACAGACGCTGCCAAGCAAAGGCGAAAGCGAAATGCCGAGCGGAAGCAGGAAGCAAAGAAGCGAGCCGAGTCGCTGCGCAAGTTGGCCGATCGTCTGGAAATTCGTCGCGGTGCGACAATCGCCGACATCGGGGCCGGAGAGGGACGCGACAGCTGGGTGTTTGCCGATATCGTTGGCAAGGACGGAAGCGTGTTCGCGGTCGAGATTACCGAAGAAAGTGTCGTGAACTTGCGAGAAGAAGTCGCGAAACGTGAGTTACCGCAAGTTCGCCCGTTGTTGGGGCAATCGGAAACGCCAAACCTCCCCGAAAACTCCGTCGACATGGCGTTCATGCATTACGTCTATCATCATCTCGCCAAGCCGCGAAAGATGCTCGAGAGCTTGTGGCGGTCGCTCAAGCCAGGCGGTTACTACGTCGTCGTTGATCGCCACAAAGGAACGCTAGTGGACTGGGTGCCCCGTGAACGGCGGGAGAAAAAGCACTTCTGGCTCGCCGAAACCACGTTTATGCGCGAAGCCCGAGAAGCCGGTTTCGAGTTTGTCGACTTTGGGGAACGAGAGTGGTTCGCCAAGAACGACACATTCGTGATGATCATGCAGCGACCGACCGAAATTGAGCTGTCTGGCCGTGATCCCGATCCGATGCCACCGATTAACCTTGCCATGCGCGAAGCACTGCTTGATGTCCACCTGCCCGCGCTTTCAGAACAAACTGACTCGAAGATTGCCTTTGTCGCACTGGGTGAAGGTCGAGAGTTGATCAAACCGATCGCGGAGAAACATGCGAGGGAGGCTATCGATGTTGTCCTGGAAGAATGGGCGACGCAGAAAGACGAACGTCCGCCATCGCCTGTCGACGTGCAGTTGACCAGCGTGCTGACCGAGAAAGGCGAGCCTGGACTCGAGGGCCAGTCGCTTGCTGCCGTTTACTTTTTCGACACGTATCACCTGCTTTTTCACGGTGACGTATTGCTTCCCGCTCTACGCGAAAGACTTGTTGACGGCGGTCGTGTCTTCATTCTCGACCGCAAGTCCGACAGAGTACTTCCGCACCGAGAAGCTAGCCACCGACGCATGATTGCACCGAATACGGTCGAAGAAGAGATGTCCCAGTACGGTTTTGAGCTCGAATCGTCATCCACCCCCTCGTCACCGCGGTTCCTGCAGGTTTACGTCTTTGCTCGCGGACGAGGTGATCATCAGCGTTGAGGAACTCTGGCGCGGTGATTTGGCGCTTGACTTCTTGCCTCCCAGCTTCGCCTCGTTAAAAACGTTGGTAGAGATCCGGCCGCGGATTGAATCCTCTACAACCTGATCGATTTCGCTGCGGAGTGATGACACTGCGTTCGCTAATGTCATCCCACGTCGACCCGGCAGTTTCATTGAGCGCAACCTCGTACTCAGCGCAGCGGTACTCAGTGAAACGGTACTCATACTCGATCGATCGCGGAATCACGATCATCGAACGTGACGATGGATTGCCGCGTCAGGATCGAGCCCGCGGCGTGGTGCCCAGGTTCGTTCTCGAGTAGGAGCATGAGTACCGGGCTGCGCGCCCTGAGTACGAGTACGGTTTGCCGCAGCGCCAGAACCTGTTTGTGATCACCCGGTCCGATCGGACGAGCCACCATCACCCAAGATCAACTCGAGGAATCGGGTGCATCACGCGGTTCTGCTGCGTTCTCGAATTCGCTGACAATATCGTCCCATCCAGCAGCTTGAGCGCACTGAATTGCCGTCCAACCGCGGTCGCAGACCTTCGTTGGGTCAGCGCCTGCATCCAATAGCGTGCGGACCGAAGTGCGCCTGCCGTATAGGCACATCAAGTGCAGTAGGGTACGTCCTTCACCATATTCTTCGTGCATGCAACTGCGGTCAAATTCAATTTGCTCTTTGAGTTGAATAAGGACATTTTCCTCAAATTCTTCACTGCTTTCCGGAAGTGAAACGGAATCCGGTTCAGGGAAGTTTAGTCCCCAAGCTTCATCATGGGCCTCACGTTCGTCCGGAGACATTCGAGACCGTAGAACTTGGACGGAGTAACCACCGTGAGCGTCGTCATCAAAGGCGCACAGCCAGTCTTCGATTCGATCCAGGGTAAGAGTGACTTCGTCGCCTTCTCTGATGGATGCGATCGTGTTGGGAGAGTTAATGAGGACGCCGCGGATTGTTGATCCATCAAAATACACGTCATCAACCCACATGTGTTCAACAGGCGCATCTGGGTCGTCGAAATTGTCGGAGAACGGTGCCTTAACGCAAGCAACGGGTAGTGCAGGGATGATCCGGTTGAAGTCGGTTGCAACCTGGTACCAGAAGTGCTTGAAAGACGCCTGCGCCTTCAATGCAGCTTGGCGAAGGTCGGGTTCAAGGCTGCGATGGAAATTCGTTTTAGACATGATGATCCCGGTGTTAGCAGCAGAACGGCACCGACCACGGGGCGACGATTGAATCTCCATTGCAAAACCGCCCGACTTCGCTCTTCCCGTGCATCAGATTGTTCGTCGTATGTGTGTGGATCATACCAAATAGCGCACAAGGTCTTCGCATACCCCAAGCATCACGTAAGCGAGAAATGGGCCAAAGAATCCGACCGTGGTACAAAGCACTGCTCGACCAGAATTCTTGCGCATCCATTGACGGTTGGCCTGCAAACAGCATTTTGCTGCGGCAAGCGCAGAAACATACATGAGGAATTGCAAGACGATTTCCAGTACGGGGTTTCCACGATAAAAGTCGTAGTTTATTAGTTCCACGACAAGCAAGTACAGGCCGAGACAGGCGACGCCGAACCAAGCAACACCGATGAGGCTCGATACGATTACAGGCATGAAATTCCAGCCGAAGACAATCTTCTCCTCATTGGCAAAGCGATCGGAAAATCGCGAAAC
Organism: Rubripirellula sp.; assembly: GCA_029287555.1. Lineage (GTDB taxonomy): Bacteria > Planctomycetota > Planctomycetia > Pirellulales > Pirellulaceae > Rubripirellula. The sequence continues at coordinate 3,689 of JARFQX010000443.1, forward strand.
GCATGTTCGAAACATAGAGACGAGCCCGATCATCAGAATCGCCATGCTGCCGTAAGCGACACATTGAGCAAGTGTCCAGGAAATGGGACTAACTTCAGCCAGATTGCGGCGCAGGAGTTTTATCCAAACAACCCCGATTCCAAACGCAAAGAGGGCACTTAGGAGTCCAACGAGGCCGACTCGATGTGCAAAAACAAAACGTGAATTTCCGAGAGCCTTGTCGTCGAGGTGTTGACTCGGCTCGTATGGGTTCATTTGACGAATCATTTACGACGACGTCGGTTAGGTGTGCTCTTTGCAAGTTCGGCGAACCTCAGCCGTCACCGAGGACGGGCGAAAGACTCTCCACATCAAAACCGCCAGCTCCCGTCCTTCGGTGCGCGGCATGGTTCGCCGCTATTCTGTGGAACGCCTGAAGTCCGGACTGCGTTTAAATCGATCCATTCGAAGTTGATCGAGCGTTTTGGCGATCACATCGTGATTCTCTTTGGTTGTCGATACAACAAGCGAAACACTCTGAGGGTAAGGTGCGATGGAGTGTGATTCATCCCATGCGTCATCACCGATGTTTGCTCTAATCAACGCAATCAGGATAGAGTGGTCGAATCCTTTTCCACCCTCGGTCCAAATCGGTAGATCAGCCGTGCGATACGATCTTGTGACGAGTGTTTTCCCCTGCCGTCCTGCGGCATCGGATGATTGATCAGCAATTCCGACAGATCCTAAAACCATTGCGACCATGCAAGCAAACGCAATAACGAAAGATCTTTGTCCTTCCATTTGATTCTCCCAAGTATCAAAAAAGTTCGAAACGTTCCGCGTCAACAACATAGCGTTGTTCGAATCAGGCACAAACATCGAATCGCGAGATCCAGCCGCCGCCCGGCGCACGGCGCACGGCGCACGGCGCACGGCGGTCGTCACCGAGCACCGCCAATGTGGTTTCCATTTGTATAATCGCTATGCGGTGCTTCGGTGGACGACGTGGTTATCCGCGTCTTGGGTATCCGCGTTAGTCGTTCGTAAGGGCCGAGACATCTGACACATTTAAAGCGGGCTCGTTGCTGACGCAATCTTGAAGAAATTTGAGCTTTGCACGCGTATCTTCAACAGAAGCCTCGAGGTGTTCAGTTTGCGAAGAAAGTGCCTCAACCCAAAGCTGCATCTGCTGGTTTTGTTGATGTTGTCTCACCGCAACAAGAACAAGTGCCGAGAACGCTATGGGCGTCAGGAGTGATTGAATCGAAAAGCGCGTCTTGGCACGTGGCGTATCTGCACGGTCCACGGAAATTCTCCGGGACGTCTTAGCATCAGTCCGTCGCGACGCGACTGAACGTAATCTGCTAGAGCAAGTTTTAATGTGTGGTTGGCAGCCGTTAGTTTCCGCGCTCAATTGGTCGGATAACGAATAGGGTTTTATCGCTTCGTCGCGGAGCGATGAGCGATAAAACCTGTCGAACTGATTCGCTGAACTGCAGCGGCTGAGGTATAGGGGGTTGTATCTGCTCAAGGCGCCATCGAACAAGCTGTTCCGACACCGCTGCGGTTATCGTGCGGCTCGTGAACGTATTCGGGGGGACGAGATGCCGCGTTAACAGTAGGTCTGTCGTTCCAGGAATTCTGAGCGTTGTAGGTTCCCGGCTCTATCATGTTCAGCAGTAGATTTGCGGGGGGTGAGAGTGGGCCCGTCGTCGTTCCTGGTAAGCCAGATGCCAGTTCGTTGGTTGAAGTCGTTGAGGCAGGCGACATGCGGCCCGAAGAACCTGCCCTGACGAAGGCTGAACTGGAACTGATGCGCGATTGGATTGAGCGCGGCAAGTTCCCGAAGTCGGGTGACGATGATACCGTGGACCAAATCCGAGAAGCGGTGAACTCTGCCCACGCGACATCCCCCTCTCCCACGGTGTGACTTCGACCGCCGATTGTCTCTTTTTTTTCTCTGCCCGACGGGGCAATTCATCATGAGATCGAGTTGACAAGCCGATACCTTACATGTAAACTTTCAAATTGCAATCACTTCGCTGGAGATACGACCATGAATGCTTCACGCCGAAACATGCTTTCCCTGACCGCCGCTGGTCTAATTCACGTCACCGCCAACCCAGTCGAGGCGATCTCCGGGGAGACGGCCTCGCAAGACCTGCTGGTTCGGGAAGCTGCCCAGCGAGGCCACACCGACTTGGGTTGGCTCAAGAGTTATCACTCGTTTTCGTTTGGTGGCTACTACGACCAACGACACATGGGCTTCCGCAGTCTTCGCGTGATCAACGATGACAAGATCGCCGCCGGGCGAGGCTTTCCAACGCACCCCCACCGCGACATGGAAATCATTTCCTACGTGCTTCAAGGTTCATTGCAACACAAGGACAGCACTGGGAAGGGGGCGATTATCACGCCCGATGATATTCAAATGATGTCCGCCGGGACCGGAATCACGCACAGCGAGTACAACCCGTCGCCAAACGAAGCGAACCATTTCCTTCAGATCTGGATCGAGCCAGCGCTGCGCGGAGTGCGGCCTCGATACCGCGAAAATAAAGTGACATTGGACCAAAAGCTGGACCAATGGAACCTGATCGCGGGTCCAGACGATTCGGGAGCGGCGGTGGGCATCTACCAGGACGCCAAGATCTTCGCCAGTCGCCTGCGACGGGGACGAAACTTGAATCACACGATTGAGCAAGACCGACACGGATGGCTGCAAGTCGCCACGGGGGAAATCACCGTCAACGGCACGACCTTGAAAGCCGGCGACGCGGTGGCATCCAGTCGGGCGACATCGCTTCATGTGACCGCATTGAAAAAAGCGGACATTTTGTTGTTTGATCTCGCTTGACCGTTTGTACTCGCGTGGTCACTGCCATGCGTCTCGTTCACGATTCAACTCGCCAACTCAGCGATTCCACCAAACCACGATCGAAGGAACTTCCAACATGGCCAAATTGCTCTACATCGAATCTTCGCCGCGGAAATCCCGCTCCAAATCGATTCAGGTTGCTAACGCCTTTCTCGAGTCGTACAAAGCGGCCCATCCCGATGATGAAGTCGTCACGATGGATCTGTGGGAGAAGCAACTTCCTGAGTTTGACGGTTACACGATCGATGCCAAGTATCAGGTTCTCCACGGGCAGGGCTTCGACGCCGACCAAGCCAAAGCTTGGCAGGCGATCGTCGATGTTTGTGACGAGTTCAAGTCCGCTGACAAGTATTTGATCAGTCTTCCGATGTGGAACTTCGGCATCCCTTACAAGCTGAAACACTACATCGATGTGATCGCACAACCCGGGCAGACGTTTTCATTTGATCCGGAAAAGGGATACAGCGGCCTCGTCACCGGTAAACCGGCGGCGGTAATCTACGCTCGCGGTGGATCGTATGGCGGTGACGGTTCGGGAATGGACCACCAGAAGCCGTACGTCGAGCAGATGCTTGGCTTCTTCGGTTTCACCGACATTCACCCCGTCGTGATCGAGCCGACACTGGCCGCGCCGGACGATGTCTCCGAGACGGTTGCGGCAGCGATTGAACAAGCCAAATCCGTTGCCAGTTCGCTTTAGAAGAGCGTCGTGAGCATTCGCCCCGACATTCAGTTCTATTACAATGAAAAATCAAAGACGCACAACGAAGGATTAGTCAAACCTCTGAAACAACTGGATGCTACCGAATCTCCCTCGAAGTCCGGTCATTTGGACGTGTCCGGAGTGACTCTTATGAACTTCGCGAACATTTCCCAAACGACCGCCGTCACTGTTGCCGTCCTGATCTTGGTAGGAACCATGGGGGTGAACCTGTCGATTGCGGAGACGGCGGCGGAACCATCGTTCGATTCATTCGGAGGGAACCGGGCGCTGAAGGGGAAGGCCACCGGCTTCTTTCACCTCGGTGAGATCGACGGCCGACATTTCCTGATCACTCCGGAAGGGCACGCTTACCGGGCGCTCGGCATCAATCATTTCCACATGATGACCTCGCAGGACCACGATGGCGCCATTCGAAAGATCCGCAAGTGGGGCTTCAACGCGGGCTGTTACCAGGGGCCGAGATGGATGTGGAATCGCATCCCCTACACCAAGGGAATCAACCTCGTGCCAACCTCACCCTACAAGCCTGACTCGCAATTCGGATTTCGCGATGTCTTTGATCCGGCGTTCATCGCAACGCTCGACGGGTCGATCCGCCGCATTGTCGAGCCGCAGCGCGAGAACCCTTACTTGATCGGTTATTTCTGGACAGATATCAGCGTCTGGGAGCGTGAAAGGAAGGGCGAGAGCTGGCTTTCCTTCTACGCATCGCTGCCCGCGGATTCCGCCGGTGGAAAGATTTGGCGCGAGTGGAAGGCGTCCCATCCGGAGAGCGAGGAGACAAAGTTTCTCGCTGTGATCGCGAAGCAGCTCTTTTCGACGGCTCACCGACTGATCCGGAAATACGACAGAAATCATCTCATTCTCGGGGAGCGCTGGCACGAGATCGACATGCCCGACTTTGTGGTAAGGGAATCGCTTCCCTACGTCGACGCGATCTCGATTCAGCCAACCAGTCCGGAGTTCAACCACGAGTTCTTCAAGGAAGTCCACGAGGCTTACGGTAAGCCAATCTACATTGCCGATCACGTCAGTTCCTTCGCGACCAATGAGCACCCGGTGACGATGGGGCAGAAGGCAAAGAGCCCGGAAGACTACGTCGCCTACTACGAACGCTACGTCACCACCGCGCTTTCCCGACCTTACGTGGTCGGTTACCACAAGTGCCAATATCAGGATCAATTGTCACCCGGTGGCATGCTCAAGCAGGGACTCTTGCGGCGCGACGAGCGGCCGTATCCGACCGTCGAGGGCATCGGCGAGGCAAACCGCAAGGCGCTCCAGCTCGCCTACGCCGAGGAGCCGAAAGACTAAGCGATTGCGCAGGTGCGGACTGGAACACGTGACGCGATTGGGGAGACGATGCCCAGCTGGGTCGTCGGCGCCACGATGCTGGAGCCGCATACCCCGGGGACTGCCGCAAGGCGCGGCCGCAGCCATCTCGCCCGTCCATACGATTTCCGACGCCATCGTAAACCGAGCTTTTGACGCTGCGCCACGGTCCCCAATCGAAAGATTGCCGCAAAGTCAACTGGTCAGTCGTGGATCGATAGATTGACTGGCTGGCCCTGTTGCTTGGCCCACTGGAGAACGGCCTCCAGCTTGGGATACTCCGCCGGTTGGCTGTCGTAGAATTCGGCCAGACCCCAAGCGCCGTGGTTGCTCCACCGGCTGATGGAAGAGAACACGGCAAAGGTACCTCCGCCGATACTCTTCCAGTGATCAAAGTACCTGCGATAGAGGTCGCCCATCCGGGGATGCCGGTTGGCCTGCTGCATGGTTTCGGTCAGGCGTTCGATCCGATCGCGATCGTTGACGAATGCCGCCATGTGCTGGCCGCCTTCGTAGGCGATCAGGCTCAGTCCATACTTGTCGGCCACTTCCTTGTTCTGGTTCATCCGATCCAGGCTTTCCTGAAACGCGGTTTCCTCAAAAAAGTCGAGAAGTTGGTCGACGTTCCAATCGTCCATTTGTTCGGCGAGATCTTTCCTTTTGCCACGGCCGACGCTGAAGGGCATGTAGGGTGCCACGGCCAGAGCATCGGCGTGGCTGGCAGCCTGTCTGAAACTGAGGATGGCTTCGGAGACCCTCGGATTCGCCGACTGCGTCGGCAGCACGCGAATCAAGCGGTCGTGTCCCCGAAAGACGTCTTCCCAAATATCGAAAATCTGCAGCGACCGCACCGCGGTGAAGTGCCAACCGGCTTCCCACGGTTTGTCTTCCGGGGCTAGCCCAAGTTTCACGCCCTGCCGGCCGGCATAGCGACTCTGCTCGAATTGCCCGTTCCAAACCTCATTGGAGTACTCGACGTAAATCTTCAGCGTGGGATCGAGACGTTCTTTCACCATGGTGGCGAAACTTCGAATGAAGTCGTCGTCGGCCAGATGGGGCATGCAGAACCAGGGATCGACGTGGGTTCGATTACACAGCTCGATCATCCATTCCAAAGCCACCCCGTGTTTGGAAAAAGTCGCATGACGCAATGTCGGACGATCTTCCCAGGCCGCAATTTCGGAGTGATTGGTGTGCATCCAATCCATGAAACGGAAGCAGGCCATGCCACGCCAGCGCCCGATGAATACCGGGTGAAATGGGTTTTGCCGCCACGTTTTTTCGAAGCCCGGCATGATCACGTGAATGTTGCGGATGTAGTTGTTCGGATTCGTCTTCCTGATTTGCAGCGAGAAGCCGCCTTGTGCGGAATCCACGGCGATTCGAATGCGCCCCGGCGTCGCTTCTACAACGCGCGGACCCTTGCCAAACTCGAGGTCCCCTTCGCCTTCATAGAGGACCGTATAGATTCCTGACGGGTAGTGGCCTCCAGAGATCGTGCAGAGCATCGACTCCGCATAACATCCGGGTTGGAGTTCCTTGACCCAACCAAAGTCATCGACGTCCAATTCCGGCCCCTGTCCCCAGCCCGCTCCTTCTCTTTGGCTGATCCACGGCCGCGATGTCCGAAAGACGTCCACGAACGGAAGTTCCGTCGCCCAGTCTTTCGGTCCGGCAAGATTGATGCCCAGTTGGGCTGAGGTCGGACTTGCGTTGGGTTGGCTCTGAGCCGGGCTCGGATCGAGCAGACAGAGGGCAAAGGCCAACACAGCGATGGTATTGACGAAGCATTGTGAATCGCGTCTCATCAATTCATCCCATGCTGGTTGTTACCTTGGTGACTTTCGCGGTGACGTCCGGCACGACGACGGCAAAGGATCCGGCACAGTTGCAGCGGTCGTCGGTATGTGGAAAAGCGTTCGTTGCATTGAACCGTTCTTCCCGTTGTCGGAGATCGGCCGACAGAATACAGTTGCTTCGCCACTAGTTCAATTCTCGATGTCATGAGATCCGGTGCTGGACACGCAATTGCAACAAAGCCCTGTTTACCAGCAACTCAACGACCGGCTTCGCTCGGCACTGGCGCGGGACTACAACTGCGGCGATCGCTTCCTGACCAAGCGTGAAATTGCGCAACGATTCGAGGTCAGCCGGGCCACGGCCAATAAGGCCCTGGCAAGTTTGGCTATTGATGATCAACGCAACTCGAACTTTGTCAACGAAACCAAATGATCAATCGACGCAAACTGCTTTGCTCCATTGCCGGCATCGTCGCGGCCGCTCTGCTGCCACGACGACCGTCAAATGCGACCGATCCGCATCCGCCACTGCACATTGCCACCAACACCTATCCTTGGTCGACCTTTGCGCGTCGCAACGGGAAGACACTCAGGCTCCACACGGACTCGTTGCTCGGTGACATCGCCAGCACCGGCATCGCGGGGTATGAGCCGATCATCAATCAGCCAGCGGAATTCGATGGGCTAAGTCAGCGGCTGGCCAGACACGGTCTCGAAATGCGGTCGCTGTACGTCAACAGCGTGCTTCACAACGAAGCGAAGTCGTCGGCTAGCATTGACCAGGTTCTGGCGATTGCCGCCCGGGCGAGAGATTTGGGAACCACCATCGTCGTGACGAACCCTTCGCCGATTCGCTGGGGAGGCAGCGAAGACAAGTCCGACCAACAGCTGCAGCATCAGGCGAAATCACTCGATCGTCTTGGGGAGTCGCTGAAGAAACTCGGCATCACGCTCGCCTATCACAACCATGACAGCGAATTGCGGCAAGGAGCCCGCGAGTTTCATCACATGCTCACCGCGACCGATCCCGACCACGTGAAGTTCTGTCTCGACGCTCACTGGATCTATCGCGGCTGTGGCAATTCACAGGTCGCACTATTCGACGCTGTCGAGCATTATGCCGACCGCATCGTCGAGTTGCATCTGCGTCAGTCCCGCGACGGTGTCTGGACCGAGAGCTTCACGCTGGATGGTGACATCGATTACGAGCGTCTCTTCGGCATGCTCCGTCGTCGTGGCATCCAAGCGCATCTGGTGCTGGAGCAAGCGGTCGAGGCCGACTCGCCGTCGACGGTCGAGGCCGTCACGGCGCATCAAATCAGCAATGTCAATTTGAAGAAACTGCTAAGTTGAGTATCCACCCGTGAGAATATCGATCGAAGTATTCTGGGCCGACGTCCCCACTCTCCTGCCGGCGTTGGCGGTTGTTGGATGGGGACTTCGCGAGTTGAAGCCACTCTTTACAGTGGTTTTGATCCGGAACTGTATCGCTGACGGCTAGGAACGGCTGTGGCCTCAGAACGTACGAGTCTTCAGCGTCGGTCCCCAAGGCGTCGCGGGCCGGGAGCCCTAAATAAGCGTGCGCGATTGTGGAACAGTGCGGAACTCCTCGTGCTCGTGCTCGTGCTCGTGCTCAGCGAAGCGGTGCTCGCAATTGAAAAGGATGGTAAGAGCCGCGACTATTGATTCGAGCACGAGCACCGTCGCGAGCGACTGAGTCGAGCACGAGCACGAATAGCAATTCACAATTGCGCACACTTATTTAGCAGCTTCAGCCGATCGAATCTTCGCCAACACGGCTAAAGCACTTTCAAGAATCACATAGTCGCCGATCGTAGCTAAACAGCCCAATACGACCGAGCAGCGTGTAAGCGAAGTCGTGGCCCGCACGATCGATGCCGGTGACGAGCTCTCCCCGCTCGATGCCTCGATAACGCATCCGCCAGCCTCCCATGATATCGAAGGTTTCCAAAGCCAGCCCGACAGGATCGAACCGCGCGTGACAGACGGCACAGGATTCGGATCGGGTGTGCAGAGCCAACAGATCACGAATTGTCTTCGCCCCGCGAATGTCCGGTTCGACCGCTGGAACGCTCTTGGGCGGTGGCGGAGGCGGTTGACCGATCAAGCGTTCCATGTTCCAGGCCCCGCGAAGCACTGGCGATGTCGATGTGCCATTGGCCGTTACCTTCAAAATCGCAGCTTGTGTCAGCAGCCCACCGTAAGGGCTGTCATCCGGTAAAACGACCTTTCGCATTTGGGAACCGCTCAGCGGCTCCAACCCGTAATGCTGCGTTAGACGATCGTTGGCGATGACATCCGTTTCATCGGCTCTTGAAATGGCGTTGAAAAGCGGTTCAAGCAGCGCTTTGCGATCGCGGTCGGGCAACGCGGCTGGATCCGGCGGCATCTCGCCCGCCCGAATGCGATCGTGAATCAGAATCCAGCGTTCGCGAAGCTGTCGCTCATTGAGATTGAACGTAAGGGAAGTGAGGTCGAGCCCGCCTTCCGCTGCTGTGCCATCGTGACAGTCGAGACAGGTCTGTTGGATCTGTTCGCTAACTACCGCGGGCAGGTCTGTCGCGCTGGATCGCCACGCGGAGAGGATGGACAGCACATCGACCGCACACACAATCAACCAGAGAAGTACCG
>JARFQX010000553.1 GCA_029287555.1 Rubripirellula sp.
CGATACCGGTCGGAATCTTTTCTGGACGCTGGATGGTTTCTCGAGTATCGCAACGCTGGTTCAATGGCATCTTGCTGGCGTTCACCGGGATCGCGGCGATGCGGCTGATTGGCGTTTTCTGATCACCGCCAGCATCCATGCAAGGAGTAACGGAGAGCATTGTTTGTATCATCAATCTTCCGGAATCCCACTCCGTGAGTCGCGCGGGTACCGGATTGATCGAACAGGGGGTAGCAGAGATAACAGAAACCTTGTTTTTGATCGATTGTGCACGTCACACAAGAAGAGAGGGAGAGATCGAGTGAAAGGCACGTACCTTACGGGCGAAGGCTCAGTCTCGATCGGACGCGTGGTGATGGCTGCGTGCTTGATGAGCGTCGTTGCTTTGCTTGCAGCCGAGGCGACGGCTCAATCCGACTCGCAACCACCCAATTTCATCATCATTTTTTGCGACGATCTTGGCTACAGCGACATCGGCTGCTTCGGATCGGAACTGCATCGCACACCCAACATCGATCGCATGGCAGCCGAGGGAACGAAGTTCACCAGCTTCTACGTCACCTCGGGAGTTTGCAGCCCATCGCGGTCGTCATTGATGACCGGGTGTTATCCGCGGCGCGTCAACCTGCACCAGGATCACGGTGGCGCGTGGGTCTTGTTTCCTCGCGGCAAACGAGGGCTGAATCCTGACGAAGTCACGATCGCCGAAGTGCTCAAGGATGCCGGATATGCCACCGCGATTGTCGGCAAATGGCACCTCGGTGACCAACCCGATTTCCTGCCCACACGCCAGGGCTTCGATCGCTATTTCGGCATTCCCTATTCAAACGATATGGGGCACGACTCAAGACCGAAACCGTACAAGTACCCGCCACTGCCTTTGCTGCACAACGAACAGGTGCTCGAGAGTGAACCCGACCAACGGTACCTCACCCAGCGATATACCGACGAAGCGGTCCAGTTCATTGAGTCACACCGTGATGGGCCCTTCTTCCTCTACCTGCCCCATACCATGCCGCATTGGCCCCAGTACGCTTCGGAAGCATTCGCGGGCAAATCCAAGAACGGCAAATGGGGTGACGCCGTGGAAGAGATCGACTGGTCGACCGGCGTGATCCTCGACAAGCTCAAGGATTTGGGCATCGATGATCGCACGTTGGTCATCTTTACCTCCGACAATGGCGGTGCGACGAGGCACGGCGCACACAACGAGCCGCTCAAGGGTGGCAAAGGTTCCACGTTTGAAGGTGGACAACGGGTTTGCAATGTGATGCGTTGGCCCGGCCAGGTCCCAGCGGGCAGAAGTTGCGAAGCGCTGGTGACTTCGATGGACATCCTGCCAACACTGGCCAAGCTTGCGGGGACGACACCGCCAAAGAATCGCATCATCGATGGAAAGGACATCTCCGAATTGCTGTTGGGAAAAGCCGATGCGCGAAGTCCACACGATGCCTTCTACTACTACTTCAAGGACCGGCTCGAATGCGTGCGCTCGGGACCGTGGAAACTACGGATCGCCCAGGTGCGTGGCGGAGAAAATGTCAAGCTTCCACAGTTGTTTAACCTCGAGGAGGACATCGGTGAGACCAAAGATGTCTCGTCCAATCACCCCGAGGTCGTCGCCAAGCTGACACGTCTTGCCGCCCAAGCTCGCGCCGATCTCGGTGATGGAGATCAGCCCGGCGAGAATCAGCGATCTGCCGGCATTGTCGACCAGCCCCGCGCCTTGACTGACCCTTTGAAGTAGTCCCCGTTCCCGCAGTCCCGCTCCTCATCGTGTTCGTGCTTAATTTTGTTCGATGTAGTAGACCCCGGTCCGACTTGGGAAGCGATTGAAACGACAACGACTCGTCATCACCGGCAACATTCAAGGGGTGGGCTTTCGGCCGTTTATCTGGCGGAGAGCCCACGAGCTGGAACTCACCGGCTGGGTTCGAAACGACTCTTCCGGGGTCACGATCGAGATCCAGGGACCGGACGAGCGAATGGAAGCCTTTCTTTTCGGACTTGTCGACTCCGCGCCACCATTGGCAATCATCGACTCGATCAAGCCAATGGAAATACCGGCGGCGCGTGACGAATCGAGCTTTACGATTCTGCAAAGCTCGGCTCAGGCAGATCAGAGCACACCCATCTCGCCCGACGTTGCAACGTGCAGCGATTGCCTGCGTGAACTTTGCGATAATCGCGACAGGCGTTATCGCTATCCGTTCATCAATTGCACCGGTTGCGGCCCTCGCTTCACGATCATCAAGGACATCCCCTACGATCGACCACTGACGACGATGAAGTCGTTTGTGATGTGTTCGACGTGTCAACAGGAGTACGACGATCCGTCGGATCGTCGATTCCATGCTCAGCCGAACGCCTGTCGGGCATGTGGTCCCAGAATTTGGTTCGTCTCGAGCTACGAAGATCTCCGCGCGTTCGAGGGCTGGCGTGATGCCGATGATTTGGAACGGACGTTGGATTCTTTTCAATCCGAGATTGACCGAGGAGGAATCGTCGCCGTTAAGGGCATCGGAGGGTTTCATTTGGCCTGCGACGCAAACAACGAAAACGCCATCGATGAGTTGCGTGCGCGCAAAGGTCGGATTGATAAGCCATTTGCGCTCCTGGTCGCCGACATGGAGACCGCTTGGTCTTTTGCGGTCATCGGCGAAGGTGAACAGAAGATGCTCCAGGAACAGCAAAGGCCCATTGTGCTGCTGCGGAAGCGCGACGATGCGGATTGGAAACCGATGCTCGACAGCGTGGCGCCGGGAAATGACTTTGTCGGCGTGATGCTCCCCTACTCACCTCTGCACTACCTGATTGCCGTCTCCGGGTCACCGCTAGTGATGACATCCGGCAACGTATCTGATGAACCGATCGTTCGAACAAACCTGGAGGCGCGCCAGCGGCTCGCGGCACTGGCCGATAGCTTCTTGCTTCATGATCGCGAGATCCATTCCGTCTGCGATGACTCCGTGGTGCGGATGGTGGGTGACCGTGTGCTTCCGATACGACGATCACGAGGCTACGCTCCCCTACCTGTTTCGCTGGGCAAAAAAGGTCCTGGCGTCCTGGCCGTTGGTGGTGAGCTCAAGGCAACCTTCTGCGTTTGCAAGGGATCCTACGCGTACGTCAGTCAACACATCGGCGACATGGGAAATGTCGAGACGCTGGAGGCTCTGCGTTACAACATCGAACATTTCTTGAAGATTTTCCGCGTTGACCTCGCGGGAGTCGCGGCCGATCTGCATCCCGGATATCTCTCGACGTCGTGGGCAAAGCGTTTTGCCGATTCAATGGGCGTACCGCTGATTGGGGTCCAACACCACTTTGCGCATGCGGCCTCATTGATCGCCGAGACTCCGGAACACTCAGACGAGCCTTTGATCGCCTGTTGTTTCGACGGGACCGGTTACGGGACTGACGGAGCAATCTGGGGCGGTGAGTTCTTGATCGCGACGAGTCGCGCGTTCACTCGTGCCGCGCACCTGCAGTACTTTCCGTTGCCGGGCGGCGACGCGAGTATCCGACGACCGTATCGCACCGCACTTGCCAACTTGTGGGCGAACGACATTTCCTGGGACGAACATTTGCCATGTACCATGGCATGCCCAACGAATGAGCGTTCTCTCTTGAAGCAGCAACTGGCCAAATCGGTCAACTGCAGTGAAACGAGCAGCATGGGGCGGTTGTTTGACGCAGTGGCATCACTAATTGGTCTTCGTCACGAGGTGACCTACGAAGCCCAGGCCGCAATGGAATTGGAAGCGGCGGCTTCCGGTGGAATTGAAGCCGCCGATCCGCGGCGCTACGCGTTTGAGATCCGATCCGAACGGCCAATCAAGATCGGCTGCAAATCGCTCATGCGAAAGATCGCACAAGACGTCCGCCGCGGCGAGGACAGGCACATCATGGCGGTCGCCTTCCACCACGCCGTGGCGAACATGGTGGTGGACGTTGC
>JARFQX010000560.1 GCA_029287555.1 Rubripirellula sp.
ATCCTGACCGGTCATGAGCTGAAGGATCCGACCGCGACGGTCGCCTACCACACCACCGACCAGGAGGTCTTCAACAAAACGCTTGGCAGCCGGGGAGTGAAGAAAGCGAGCTTTGCCAATCGCGCCGTAGCCGTGCCCAACGAACTCGACGACATCATCAAGACGATCCAGTTGTACGCCTAGCGTTATGAGTAACTCAATCAAGCTTGCCGTTCACGGCGCCGCGGGACGGATGGGCCGCCGCGTGATTGCACTGGCGTCGGAAGATTCATCTTTCCAGGTGGTTGCCGCGATTGAGTCGGAGAAGTGTCCGCTCCTCGGCCAGGACGCGGGCACCGTCGCCGGGTTTGCACCCATCGGGGTCTCCCTGTCGGATCAGTGGCCCAGTGACGCCGACGTCGTGATCGATTTTTCACTGCCGATGGCGGTGGACGCGTGCATTGCCCAGTGTGCGAAGCGGGAAATGCCGTTGGTTCTGGCTACCACGGGGCTCAGTCCGGAACAGAAACAGCTGTTGTCCGACGCGGCGTTGTCGATGCCCATTGTTTGTGCCCCGAGTATGTCGTTGGCAGTCAACCTGACGATGAAGTTGGCCCAGCAGGTAACCGAAACGTTGAAAGATGTCGCAGGTGGACTCGATATTGAAATTCTCGAACGCCACCATCGATACAAAGCGGATGCCCCAAGCGGAACGGCGCTGCGTTTTGGTGAATTGATCGCCGAGAAGCTTGAGGGCGAGATCCGACATGTTCACGGCCGCATCGGAGATACCGGGGCGCGGACGCGGGATGAGATTGGCTACCACGCTATCCGTGTCGGCGACAATCCGGGCGAGCACACCATCGTCTTCGGAATGCTCGGCGAGCGGATCGAGCTTCAAGTGGCCGCCAGCAATCGAGATTGCTACGCCACCGGTGCCCTGGCAGCGGCACGGTGGCTGCAAGGGCGACCGTGCGGTCTGTACACGATGTTCGATGTCCTCGGCTTGTCATAGCACCGCAAGCATTCCGGCTCCGGCGAACCTGGACGTCAGGGTTCGTCATGCGACCTGCGTTGATGGCCCGGTATGCGGATCGAGTCGTAACGCGGACGGACTCCGATTGTTCGAAACTGCGGTGACCGCCGCGCGGCCAGGCATCCAAGATGGCAAAATGCGATGAAGGTTATCGATGTGACGTCTGTGGCAACGATGTCACACGCCTGATCGATAGCGACCTGTACCTCAGGTACGTGATCGGCGAACTCGACCCTGAGGTGTTGCACACGCACTCCGAGCGACACATCCGCTGCAATCCGGTGCTGGCTCAATTCATCGAGCACAAAGCGTTTGACGCCGTTTCTCTCGAGGGAGACCTTTCACGCGAGGCCCTGGATCCTGAATTTGTTCGCAGTCGTGTGCAACTGGTTTCGCGCGGCTACAAGCGGTTGCTTGAAATTGCCGCCAGTGAAGGCGAACGAGATGTCACCGCCTACCCCCTGCCTGAGGCGATCGAGAAGTATCGATCGTGATCGTTTCAACGGGCACTGCAAAGCGGTCTGTCGCCGCGTAGGCAAAGCAGCCGATGGTCAGTTGAGCCAAAGAGTTTGATGCCGGCTGCGGGGGTCAATTTTGTTGCCATCACCCGTTTTTGACCCTTCATTGGCGCGTCGGCCGACAAACGGGATCTGCTAAGATCACCGCGGCGGTTCGAAATCCCGACTCCCGATGAAATACCGTGACCAGCAATCTCTTCAAACGCGGCTTCCTCAGCCTGATCGCAGCCCAATTCTTCGGCGCGATGAATGACAACATGCTCAAAGGCGTGTTGACCTTCATGGTGATCGATGGTGCCTGGGCCGGACAATTGGGTGCCGGTGGTCAGGGGATCGTCGGAGTCTGCTTCACCGTCCCCTTCATTCTGCTGTCTGGATTTGCCGGCCAGATTGCTGATCGGCACTCCAAACGCACGGTGACGTGGTGGGTCAAGGCTGCCGAGATACCGATCGCCATCATCGCCGCCGTCGGCTTCTACACCCAGAATCTTTGGATCACGCTGCTGGCGATGGTTGCATTGACCTGCCAAAGCTCGTTTTTTGGTCCGGCCAAGTATGGAATGATCCCCGAACTGGTCGATGATTCGGATCTCAGCCGAGCCAACGGAACGATCAACATGATGACCAACGCCGCGGTCATTGTTGGCACGCTGCTGGCTGGCTTGGTGAGTGATCGCTACAGTCCCCAGGATGCCGGTGCCGGCTTGCTTTGGTTGCCAGGCGTCGCACTTGTCTTGATCGCGCTGGCCGGATTGGCCGTGTCGTTGTTCTTGACGCCGCTGACGATTGGAGACCGAGATCTGAAATACAAGCTCAATCCATTCGACACTTACATCGAAACGATTCGGGAGATGGCGAAGAGTCGTTTGTTGATGGTGATGATGGCTTGGGGATACTTCTATCTATTGGCGGGGATCGCCCTGTTCATCGTACCCGAATACACCGTGGTGCTGAATATCACGCGAGCGGAGGCCAGCATTCTGATGGGGGTCCTGGGCATCGCAATCGGTGTGGGGTGCGCCGCGGCGGGCTTGATTTCGGGTCATCATATTGAGCCGCGGTTGATTCCCATCGGGGCTGCCGGGTTGATCTTTTTCTTCCTGCTGCTTGCAGCGGTGCCGCCCCAATTGGCCAACCACGAAGGCATTTTGCGGATCGCCTTGAGTAACGTGGCGATCTTTATCTTGGGGGCGGGTTTCTTCGCGGGTTTCTACATCATTCCGCTTCAGGCGCTCCTGCAGAAACTCTCGCCCGATGATGAGCGAGGGCGATTTTTGGGGACCGCCAACGCCGTGTCATTCGCCTTTTTGACCGTGGCCGCCCTGCTCTACACCGTGATTCGCCGCGGTTTTGGAAACCAGCCGCAGCACATCTTCTACTTGTGCAGCGCCCTGATGGCAGCCGGGGCCGCGTTCTTTCTGTGGAAGCTGCGCGGCACAGGGATCCTGCTGGGCAATCGCGACGAATCGGCCTCGGCAAGCGATCCGGTCGCCGCCGCCGAGATGATGGAAGAATAACGCGGGCGAGAGCGTCGGCGCCCAAACAAGGGACCTGACGTTCTACGCTTCGGGCAATTCGACGAGTTCCTTCTCCTTCGCCATTTTGCGAATGTCCTCGGTGATCTTCATCGAACAGTACTTTGGACCACACATGCTGCAGAAGTGTGCGCTCTTGAAGGTATCCTGAGGTAACGTCTCGTCGTGGTAGCGCTGCGCCGTTTCAGGATCGAGTGAGAGCCTGAATTGTTCGTTCCAATCGAACTCGAACCTCGCCTTGGAAAGCGCATCGTCGCGGTCTTGAGCTCCTTTGCGGCCGCGGGCAACATCCGCCGCGTGTGCTGAAATCTTGTAGGCAATCACGCCTTGCTTGACGTCTTCCTCATTGGGCAATCCAAGGTGTTCTTTCGGCGTGACATAGCAAAGCATCGCTGCGCCGTGCCAACCCGCCATGGCCGCCCCAATGGCACTGGTGATGTGGTCATATCCCGGCGCCACATCGGTGACCAACGGCCCGAGTACGTAGAAG
>JARFQX010000566.1 GCA_029287555.1 Rubripirellula sp.
GATCGGATTTTGCAGCGGCGGCGACAGCGGATCGGGCTCGATCCATTGGCCCTCGGGGCAATCCCGTGTTTGGATCCGCATCGAGGTTTCGTAGTCATAACTCGAGATCGTGCCCTCGCTGCCCACCAAGACGAATCCGCACTTGGGTTGAGGCTGGTTCGTCCAGGGGTCGGTAAACGTTCCCCAACGCGTTTCAAACTTTGACAAACCCGTTTCGTATCGCGCCACGACCACACTGTGTTCATCCACTTCCAAGCCCGCGGGCTGATCGACCATCGCCGTCACCTCGATCGGACGTCGGCCATTCATGTACCACGTTCCGAGTGTCGTTCCGTAACCGAGATAATCGAGTAGGGAGCCACCGCCGTGACTCCGTTTGTAGAACCAACTGCGAGGCTTCTCTTGGACGACCTGTTCGGCGGTCCGTTCGACTTTATCCGCGACATGCCAAAGGGGGCCGCGATTCCCGCCGTAGTAATGGACTTCGATGCACTCTCCGATCCGTCCCTGGTCGATCACTTTCTTTGCCATTCGATGTGAAGCAACCCAAGCCAACGGCCAATTGATGGCCAAGCGGACGTCGGCGGAGCGGCAGGCTGCGATCATGCGATCCGCCTCGGCAAGGGAGCCGGCAAAAGGCTTTTCGACCAGCAGGTCGGCGCCCAGCGGCGCGACTCGTTCGACCCACTCGCCATGTTTCGAAGCCGCCGGGCAAAGGATCGCCAGGTCGACCTCGGTCGAGTCGAACAGCGCTTCGGGTTCCGTGAAGACCCGGTCCTCGGGGATGTTGAACGCCTCGATGGCATCGTTCATCCGATCGGTTCGCGCATCGCAGATGCCCACAAGTTCCACATCCGGGTGCTCATGCGCCATCCTAAGCAGATCACCCATGTGAAAATGATCAAAATTGATGCCCGCGATCTTTACCTTCTTGCTCATCAAATTGCCGAATGTCGCACGACTGTTTTTCCTCGATTTCGGCATTTGCGACAACGTTCGATCGTTGTGGGCGTACCGATGACATGATTGTAGAGCAAGAGGCGGTTGCGTGCCTGTGCCGTGCCCGCGAGTTAGCTCCCAAGCCGTTCCGGTGGGGAACGTTGGCGAAACTGCAATTGCGTGCAGTTCGGTTATTCGCTTGGTGGTGATGCGGCGGCGGTGCGCGACCGAGGGGCTGCTGCGGCGACCACTTCAATGGCTTCGCCCTGCAGGTACGTTTCGGCCGCTTTTGATACATCGTCAACCGTTAGGCTGCGGATGCGGTCAAGTTTGTCATCGGTGCTGGTGTATTCACTTCGAGTCAACCAGCGGCTGCCGATTCCGAAAAGGCGATTACTGGGACGTTCCGATTGCATGATGCATCCCGCTGCTGCTTTGTTGATCGCCTGCACGAGCTCCGCTTCTTCCACCCCGTTCCGGGCGACGCGTTCGAGGAGGTCATCGATTAACTTGCGGTTCATGGTGGCGTCTTCGGGGGCGCAGACCATGTAGGTAAACCACGCACCGCAATCGGTGAACTCATGGGACCAGACGGTAGCGACCTCGGCTCGCCCCGTATCGATTAACTCCCAGAACAATCGGCTTCCCCCTTCGTCGCCGAGAATTGCGGCCAGCATGCGGGCTGCGTAACGGTCGTGGTTCGCCTCACTGGCGCCTTTGCCGATTCGCACGAGATAGGATTGATGCACCTCGGGAATCTCAATCCTCGATTCCAGTTCGACGCCGGGCGGTAGCGAAAGCAGGTCGTCCTCGGGCGGCGCCGGGGGCTGCGGGCGATCGGACCAGGTTGCGGTCCGGCGATCCACTTCGGCAACCAGTCCATCGAAATCGACGTTGCCCGTCGCCGCCAACACGATGTTCTCGGGCCGGTAGCGACGGTGGAAATACTCACGCATTCGCTTGGCTGACATCGCGCCAATGGATTCGTCGGTGCCCAGCACGCGCCGGCCCAAACCCCGTGGTCCAAAGTACAGCTCCATTGCCCGTTCGAACGCTCCAAACGGTGGTTGGTCTTCGTACTTGGCAATCTCTTCCAGGATCACTTGACGTTCCGTTTCAAACTCGCCTTCGTCAAGTGACGGTGCGAGCATATCGGTCAACAGGTCGACAATACGATCCTGGAACTTGGGCAACACGGCGGCGTAGTAAACGGTTTGTTCTTCGGAAGTGTAAGCGTTGCCCTGACCTCCCAACTCGTCGAGTTCACGATTGACATCGGCGGCGGTGCGCTGTGCCGTGCCCTTGAACATCATGTGTTCGAGGAAGTGGCTAAGTCCCGATTCGTCATCGACTTCGTTTCGCGATCCGGCGCGAACGAAGTAACCTAACGCGGCCGAGTAGCCCCGTCGGTCGATTTCGGCGGCGATGCGCAAACCGTTGGGAAGAGTCGTTTCACGGAATTCGGGCATGCTTCACCGTGCGCGCTTTAATCGTTCGATTGTTGGATGGAAGTGGGCGGGCTCAGCGGCTCCGGGCCGAGCGTCACGATCCGGTAGCGGCTCGCGGGGTGAGACAGCCAGTAATCGCGAACTTGGTCAAGGGTCAGCGACTCGATTGCCACTTCCAACTCACTCGTGGGGACGGGCCGTCCAACCTGGTAGTAGTCCGACGCCAATGAGGAAGCGCGTGAGGCACTCGATTCCTGTTCCATGATCAACAAGCTCTGGATACGTATCTGCCAACGCTCGAGCTCACCGGGGTCGAGGTCGTCGCAGAGGTGTTCGATTTCACCAAGGGTGACATCGAGCGTTTCCTGGGCCCGCTCCGGCGTGGTGCCGGCGTACCCGAAGATCCCGGCGCCGCGCTTCATCGAGTGACAACTCGCTGTCACGGTGTAGCAAAGACCACGTTGCTCGCGGACCCGATCGAACAACCGGCTACTCATCCCGTCGCTGAGGATCCCAACTCCCGCCCGCATCTTGAAGTAGTCGGGATGTCCGTAGGGAATGGAGTCAAACGCGAAGCCGATGTGGGTCTGATTCGACGGCGATTCGATGTGTTCGTAGCCGGCATGTCCCTCCGGTTCGCTCGGCGGAGAAACGGGGCTGGACCTCCAGTCACCGAACGCGGCTTCCGCCCACCCGATCACGGCCGAGAGGTCCACCCTGCCGGCAACAGCCAAGATTGCTCCGCCGGCGTGATAGTGGGACTGAAAGAACTCGCGCACATCGGCATGACCGATCGACTCGATCCCTTCCAGGTTTCCATAATTGGTGCGACCGAGACGATCGCCGTAGTGCATCCTTCGTAAGCGTTGCATCACGCGATGTGTCGGCTCGTCTTCCATCGCACGCAACTCCTGGATCGACATCATCCGGGCGTCTTCGAGTTGATCCTGGGGAAGGTGTGGGCGGCGGACAACGTCGGCGTACAACCGGATGGCCTCGGCGAGTGATTCCGCGGGCATCGCGGCACCGAACGAAACGGTCGCGGTGTTGACGCCGCTGCTGCGGTCGATTCCCAAATTGTCCTGAATCGCGACCAGATCCCGGCTGCTGTGACTGCCGGCACCGCGT
>JARFQX010000645.1 GCA_029287555.1 Rubripirellula sp.
TGAGTGGGTAAAGCGGAGGTTAGAGGGTTAGTCTAACCACCGCCTCCCCGTTGTCGCAGACGAGGTTGATTCCCCGCATTTACCGGCGTGCGGATTTCTCGCACCGGGCGACCCCCGAATCATTGCCTCCTGCCAATTCCACCCGTACCAAGGGCGGACCGCATAGAGGAGTCACGTTCACGTCGTACACATGGACGTCTGGGTAAAGCTAAGCATCTTCAAAAGGCCGAGTTTCTTGTCAAACGTTCCTTGTCTGAGTCGGTAGTTGTCACAGTCCGACTTCCGTTTGAACTTCATGCAGCGGAGACGCATCCGTATCCACTTATCCAACTGTTGAAACAGCCAGATGCACGTTGAGAAGTCCGTAGCGAAATAGTTCGCCGTTCCTCGAATCACTCGGTTCAGTTTCTCGATCACTCGGGCGTCCAAGTTATGGCACCTCCGAGTCAGTTCCCTCACCTTCGTCTTGAAGTTCTCCAACGACTTCGATCGCATCGACCGTGACCTACTCGAAAGCCGAAAGCCCAGGAACTCGTAACCCTTCCCGTAGCTGGCGATCTTCGTTTTCTCAGGACTCAGCGTGAGTCCCAAGTCGGTCATGATCTTTTCGACCTCCGCCAAGGCTGCTTCCGCCTGCTGGCGCGTCTTGCACACGACGACGAAATCATCGGCATATCGCACGAAGCGATACCCCGCTTCCTCCAGTCGCCAATCGAGCTTGTTGAGCACGATGTTGGCAAGCAACGGACTGGCTACCCCGCCTTGCGGCGTTCCGACCGTGGTGGGTTTGAAGACGCCACCTTCCATCACACCTGCTGCTAGAAACTTCTCGATTAGATTCAGGATATTCCCATCGGCAACCTCCTCGGCCACAGCACCAACGATGAGCTTGTGTGGGATGTTATCGAAGAATCCAGAGATATCCGCGTCAAGGGTGAAGCGGTCTCCTTCAGCATGAAACGACAACACCCGCTCGATCGCCTTGTGGCAACTGCGCCCAGGACGAAACCCGAACGAGCAATCATGAAACAGCGGCTCAAAGATCGGTTCAAGAAGCCTACGTATCACTTCTTGAGCGATTCGATCCCTTACAGCCGGGATGCCAAGCGGTCTGAACTTTGTACCTTTGGCGTCTTTGGGTATCCACACTCGTCGCAGCGGCTTGGGGCTGAACGCACCTCTTGTTTTCAAGTCACGCTTGAGTGCAGCCAGATTGGCGTCGAGATTTTCCTCGAACATCCCAATGCTGACTTTGTCGATTCCCGCGGCACCTCGGTTCCGTTTTACCGCTTTGAATGCTTCTCTCATCAACCGGTCGTCGATTCGGCCAGTCAATGAATGCACTTTCCTTTTCTTGGCCATGTGGGCCATCCTACGCACTTGGTAACCGCCACCCTCATTGTCGATCGGCCGCTGCCCATGTGTCTTAGCCTTCGCTATCCCTTGTGGAGTCGCGATCCCGTGTCGATGTCCGGGCTTTGCAGAACACGGACGGGCCATTTGGCGGCCCTTCGACGCAGCAACTAACTATGAGCTCTCGACATCGTGTCGAGCATGTCTGCACGATTGTTTCGGGTGAACTGAAATCAGGTATCTGCTTTCATCCGAACAAGTCGGACTACTCCGCGTCTGCTGTGGTCCCAAGCCGAACTGATGCCAGTTCAGCCCCAGGTTGACTGGATGAAAATTCGCAAGGCGGATGGGGCCTCTGGTTCATATCCGAATCGCATAACCTCTGCTTTCACCGTCGGCTTATACTTTGGCTTACCGCACCGCTGCTCTCGCAGTGGGCGGACGAAGGGGGACCTCACCGGTCAGATTCACGAGCCATTTTCCCGAGGTGACAACGCCAACCACCCTGACGTTTGACCGACGACTAGCCGTATCTGTCGCCGACCGATGATCCTTCGAGTTGTTCGGACCACCATGTTTCAACCACACGCGGGGTCTGACACTCCGCCCAGGCCGAATCGCGCCGCCTCCCCAGGTCTTGTTTCCTGGCTCCTTCGCTATCACGATTAAGGTGACACTAGCTGCATACCTCCAAAATGAAGTTCGAGAAACAAGTTCTGGACAGGTACGGACCCGCCCAGGTAGGCTTCAACCGCCCAAGGAAGGCGATCTCACCGTTTGTGTGGGGTGGCTTTCGCCATCCCACGACTAAGCTCGTGAACCCTGCGGCTCACGCGCGCTGTCCAGCTAGGCTTCGCAGCGACCGTAGGAACTGGGCGATGTCCAAGTTGGGAATTCATCGTCGCCGATTGGCCGATTCGAAAATTGAGGACAATCGCGACAAGCATCCCATCTGTCCAGCGAGCAGAGGTTAGCCATCCGGAAAATCCCCCGTGACGTGAACATCTCCCTTGGGGCTGCCTGGCAAAGCACAGCGCTGGACTCCGGATTCGACATATGATGAACTTGTGTTGAATAATGGATTGTGTACAAGCCGATGTCCGATTCCCTGCGCCCGGATCGTGTTGATGAACCACCACATCGTCGTCGCTCTTAGTGCCGTAACGCTGTCACTCGTTTTTACGCCCCGACATGCGATGGGAGAGGATTTTTTCCTGACCATTGGCGGCGGTTATTCCCCATCGGGGAATCAGGCCTCGCTTGAGCGGAATGTGTTGTTCTACCAACAAGTGCTGGAAAGAAAGAAGCTGGGGCATCGCCCGCACTCGGTCTACTTTGCCGATGGCAGTAGTCCAAGAGAGGATCTGCAAGTTGTGGATCGCAGCTCGATCCCGCGTGCAAATCAATTGATGGCCGAGTTTTTTGGCAGTCGGCGCGATTTGGGGCTTTCCTATCGCGACCATCAAATACCCAACGTGCAGGGTGATACGAGTACAAAGAACATTCGCGCATGGTTCAACACAGTGGGCAGTGAGCTGGTTGCCGGGGATCGGTTGGTCATATACGTCACATCGCATGGTCACAGTAGCGACACCAAGGGGCGTCCCCATAACACTTCGATATCGCTCTGGAACCGGCAACGGATTCGCGTTAATGAACTGGCCGAATTGCTCGATGAATTGCCGCGTGAAGTTTCCGTAGTCGCCATCATGGTACAGTGTCATTCAGGTGGATTCGCGCGAATCGTGTATGACGACGGCGACTCGGAAAACGGTTTCTCCGATCATAATCGCTGCGGTTTCTTTGCGACCGTGCACGATCGTCCGGCCGCTGGATGCACCCCCGACATCGATGAAGCAACCTACGTCGAATACAGTACGTATTTC
>JARFQX010000730.1 GCA_029287555.1 Rubripirellula sp.
GGCTTACAACTCATGTGGCAATCGGCACTGCCCCAAGTGCCAGGCCGGCCTGCGGGCGAAGTGGTTCGAAGACCGGGAAAAAGATCTGTTGCCGGTGGAGTATTTTCATGTCGTCTTCACGCTGCCCAGCGAGCTGGGGGCGCTCGCGTTTCAGAACAAGGCCGTGATCTACAACCTGTTGTTCCAGGCCACCTCCGAAATTCTCACCGAAGTCGCTGCGTTCTGGAAAGATCTGAAGGCCAGGATCGGCTTCTTTGCCATCTTGCATACTTGGGGACAGAAGCTCGATTTGCATCCTCACTCATACTACCCGGCATTATCATTTCCCTATTTTTCTGGGAACAGTTGTAGTTGATCGGCTGAATCACCCCCTTCGATGATCAGCTTTCCGGTGTTTCGCAAGCGAGCCAGGATACTCTTGACCGGTTCGGCATCCAAATCCGCTCGACGAATCTCCCACGGCGCTCGTGGTGCAACCTGCTGCATTGGCAAGACGCCACGTTCGACTAAGCGCTCAATCGACTTGTTGCTCACCTGGCAGTACCTGGCTGCCGCCGAGAGGCTCAGGATTTCCGGGTCGTCCTCGGCTCGTTTCTGTCCGGCAATACCGTGATTGCGACGAGCCGTCTTCACGCGAGTTTGATTCCACCGCAATCCCTTGCCGGTGCGATGGCCGAGGCGGTTGAGTACGGAAGCGATCTGATCATCGCCATAACGAACAGCCATCTTGCGAATAATCTCCAGTGATTCCATCGAAGTCTGCTGGGCCGCCGAGGACTTTGGGCGAGCCATCGTCAACTCGGTGTGCACGCCGCCCTTCCAGTGGATCACAAAACGCAGCGTGCTCTGATCGATGTCGCTGGCAATCACTTCCTCGATCACCGTGCGGGCAATCTGTTTCTTCAACTTTCCGGGACAGTCCTTGTCATTCCAGACGTCTGCGAAGTTCTCGCCCAAAGCGCGGATGCGTTCGTGATCGGCATCCGTCAACAATGGCCTTTGATTAGCGAATTCCGTCAGATCGCTTTTGATTTGCGCGACCTCTTCGAGCTTCGTGTTCCAACGCCGTTCCAGTTCGTCAGCTACCAGGCGGTTGCGGGGATCAACTTCGTTGTATTGCTCGAACGCGCGCTGCGCATCGTATTCAGCTTGTTCCAAACGCCGCGACAACAACTGCCGTCGGTCATCCTCGTCATCCGTCAAACGGTTGATGGTTTGCAGGCTCGCCTCGACGCCCAGCGGCGAGATCACCTGCAGAACTTCTTCGGCAATGCGGCGATCGACACGGTCGCCACCGAAGCCTAAACAATACTCACCACCAGAATCGAAGTCGCCCCTGCAAAGATACCGAGCGTTTGTACCTCGCCCGCCCCAGTAGCGAACGTGTAGCTTGCGACCGCAATGGCCGCACCGCAACAGACCAGTCAGCAATCCGCTGCCTTCACGCACCGCCGCCATTGACTCACTGGTTTCGAGGTGCATGTTGTTGCCGCGAATGGTCGTCTGGTTCTGTTCGTAAGTCTCCCAGGTAATATACCCTTCGTGGTGATCGGGGATGAAGACGCGGCAATCTTGCGGCCGTCGCAACGACCCTTGTCGCTTCTTGAGCTTGCCATCAACGAACACAGTTTCTACCGGTCGGCGACCCCAGACGTAAGCTCCCGCATAGAAGGGGTTCACGAGCACGTCGCGTACAAATGCCTGCGTCGGGATCTGCCAGACCAACCGGTTCCCGCCACGCGCCGGGTTCACGGGCAGCGGAACATCGTGGTCGCGGAACCACTGAAAGGCTTGGCGAATCGTGCGCAGTTCGCGGAACTTCTTGAAGACCAGCGCAATCGCTTCGCGGACCCGCGTGTCCGCAGTGATCACGGCATGGCCATCCATGTCACGCTCGTATCCGGCGGGTAAGCGCTTGAGCATCTCACCGCGGCGCGCTTTTTCCTCCTGCCCGCGAAGCAAACGCATCTTGAGCACCTTCAATTCGACAACACTCATCGTCCCCTTGATGCCGAGCATCAACTGGTCATCGATCAAGTCCAAGTCGTAAACGTGATCTTCATCCGCAATCAGCGTATGGAAGATTTGGCACACCTCCAGAAGATGACACCAATCTTTGTTGTTTCGAGACAGTCGCGACACTTCTCGACCGAGTACCATTCCAACCTCGCCCTGTGCCACAGAGCTAATGATGTAATCGAATCCCAGGCGGTCCGCAGCACCAAGTGACGCGCTCTTACCGAGGTCACAGTCAATTGTTTCGATTTGAGTGAATCCTAGCTGCTTGGCTCGCTCAGCCATCGCGTACTGAAGACGTTGACTTTCCAAATTTTGATCGACCTGTTTCGGTGACGACTGTCTTAGATAAACAATCGCTTTGAGTCGCAGATGCTCTGGGGTAATCTTGGGATGGCGTTGAGTCATCGTCGGTTGCTCCGTGCGGGTGTGAAAGCGAGTTAAAGTCCTGAAGGCAAATGGTCTCAATGACCTCTGCCATCAACCGGATCAGTTCATCGCGCGTGGTGATGTCAAGCTCAACATGTGAAGTCGATTCACGCTCCGGTAGCGGGTCGATTAACCATCGTTGTTTCATTGCTAGTCTCCATGTCCGAGGTAGCTTCTCCCCTTGGAAGCTTACCGAAGTGGAGTTCCCAAAACTCAACCAGCTGCAACAGAGCCGTTGCATTGACGGTGCGAGTTTCTGAAACCCGAGACTCAGCCGCATCGGCAACGACCATCCAAACCGGAATCTTCAGTCGCTTGCCCTTACCATCATCGACAACGAAAGCGCCTTCGCCCGAGCGCGGGCGTGTAAACACTTCTAATTGACGTCCGCAGAGAGGATGAAACGGATAGTGCACAACCACCACATCCTGCTTCGCCGCACTCAGGGTATTGTGCGGCAGTCTGT
>JARFQX010000251.1 GCA_029287555.1 Rubripirellula sp.
GTATCATACCCCCGGCAAAACTCGCGGAAAGCCGCGGTCGACCGACCGGGCAGCGAATTCCGTTCCAATTATAGTTTTTGGCGGCCGCTTAGGGCATCGGCAATCATCTCGCGGTTGGCATATTCCAGGACGCTTCCCGCCGTGATGCCTCGCGCCAGGCGGGTGATTTCGACCGGGAACTCGCTCAGCAGGTTGCTGATGTAGAGGGCTGTCCCATCTCCCTCGACCGTCGGGTTGGTGGCCATGATGACCTCCACAAAATTGCCCGTGCGGACCCGATCGACCAGCGGGTCGATGGTCAGTTGGTCTGGGCCGATCCCGTCGAGGGGTGAGATGCGCCCCAGGAGAACGTGGTAGAGACCCTTGTAGACGGCCGCTTGCTCCAGACTCATCAAGTCGCGAGGTTGCTCGACGATGCACAGCCGGGTGGCGTCGCGCGAGGGATCGCCGCAAATCCGACACGTTTCGGATTCCGACAGGTTGAAACAGGTGTCGCAGTAGCGGACGTCTTGACGGACACGGCGGATCGCTTCGGAAAGGGCCAACGCTTCCTGCTCGCTGACCCGAAGCAGGTGAAATGCCAAACGTTCCGCACTCTTGCGGCCGATACCGGGTAACCGCCCAAGTTGTTCTACCAGTTCTGCGACCGCGCCGCCGTGATCGGTCATCGGCTCATCGGCCCCCGGTCAGATTAGTCAACATTTTGTCGACGCCGGGCAGATTCAGCTCCAAATCGGCAGCCATTTGGCTGACCGCTTCGGCGTAAAGCTGCTTGGCAGCCGCACCGGCCGCATTGGTCGCGTCCTGGATGGCGTGTTCAAGTTCAGCCCCCTTCAACTCGCCATTGATTTTGACCTCCTTGACGTGTCCAGTGCCGCTCATCGACACGTTGACGGTTCCGCAACCGGAACTGGCCGAGACCGTCTCCTGCTTCATTCGTTCATTCAACTCGTTCAACTTCTCGGGCAGCTTCTGCAAAGAACCTACCATTGAGGCGATGTTGCCCAGGTTTCCCATTCCTTTGAACATGGTTGCACTCCCAATGCGTTAGTGGGTGTCGACACGGCGTGTCGAAAATCAGCGTTGATGACGGTTTGGAGCTTTGATCGGGGACGGTTTCTTCCCAGCGATGATCGCGGGCTCAGCGAGTTGTGGCAAGGCATCTCGCTCTCGCGGAGCCCGTCACAATCGACCTCTATCGTGGCCTTTCGATCCGCAGAATCTCGGCATCGAACAACTCGACGCACGACTTGACCAGCGGATTACCCTCGATCTCACGCATCCGCTGCATGCGTGTCGGTCGACTTGCCGAGGGTTGCTCGGTCACCGCTGGTGCCGGTGGTTGAGCCAGATCGAATTCGAGATGAACCGCTTTCCCGGCAGCCCGGTGGACGGCTTCGGAGATCGCCGATCGATGTTCGGGCAGTTCGCAGCGTCGCTTCGCCAGACCGCCATCATGGGGAAACGTCAACCGCAATGTGTTGACTCCCTCGGCCCGAACCGTCGTGACGACCTTCGCAAATGTTTCAGTCATCGACTCGAGGTTCCCCAAAGCCTCTCGCCACACGCGCTGCGCGGTCGGCGAATCCCAGCGAAAACTCTCGCCCGAAGATGTCGTGGCGGCCACCGAGGCAACTTGCGTCTCAGACGCCGGTTGGGTGGGGCTTGGGCGGCTCGGCTCGGTTGCCCGCTCGATGGCCAAGCCCGCCGGCTTTGGGGCGGTCGTAGCGCGTGCGGCCGAAGTCGGTGGCAAATGAGGGCCTGCGATCGACTCGGCGGGGTGAACCGTGGTGACCGTCGAAGACCGGGCGTTTGCGGCGGGACTCGACTGCGAGGTGTCTCTCGGGACCGATCTCGAATCGGACCGATCAGCCTGGGAGGCTACGTCCGCCTTTTTTTTTTCCGCCGGGCCCGCCGATCCCCGATCGCCTGGTCGACCACTCGCTGCACCCGAACTCGAGTTTGCCGCCGCGGCAAGATCAGCGATCTGTTGCAAGTCGGGCAGGTTGCAGATTTGAATCAAGGTTGCTTCCAACAGCACGCGCGAGTAGACGCTATGGCGCACACGAACCAACATCTGGTCGACCAAACCGACGACGGCAAGCACGGTCTGCAGTCCCCAGCGATCCGCAAGTTCTTTCAGCGGTTCGAAATAGGACACCGATGTGTGGCGGAGCAGGGATGGATCACACCCGACGGCAACCGCCATTAAATCGCGGAAATATCCAAGCAATTGCTCGGCCAAACGACCCGCGTCCACTCCAGCATCGATCGCCGCATCGACCTGTTGCAAAGCCGAAGCTCCGTCTCGATTGGCCAACGCATCGGCCAACGCATGCAAGCGTTCGTCATTGGCGGTGCCCAGCATCGCGTGAACTTGGTCAGCCGTCAGCTTGCCGTCACTGAAGCTCAAGACCTGCTCAAGCAGCGACTGGCTGTCACGCATCGATCCCGCTGCCCGACGGGCGATCAACTCCAACGCCTCGTCTTCCGCTTCCGCTTTCTCGGTGTCGACGATGTAGCGAAGCCTTTGGACAATCTCCCGCAACTCGACCGGGGCGAAGTCAAATCGTTGGCAACGACTCAACACCGTAATCGGGATCTTTTCCGGATCGGTGGTGCAGAAGATGAACTTGACGTGTTCGGGCGGTTCCTCGAGGGTCTTGAGCAACGCGTTGAACGCGGCCGGGGTGAGCATGTGGACTTCGTCGATGATGTAGATCTTGAACCGCGAACGACTCGGACGCACCCCGATGTTGGCTCGCAGACTGCGGATCTCGTCAATGCCTCGATTACTGGCCCCGTCGATCTCGATGACGTCAACGTCCTCACCAGCGTCGATCGCCTGGGCGATGTCGTTTTCATTATCAGGTGTGGTCGTTGGTCCCGACGGATCGTTCAACGCCTTGGCAAAGATGCGGGCGGTACTCGTCTTGCCCACCCCGCGGGCACCGGTGAACAGGTAAGCGTGCCCGACCCGATTGGTCTCGATGGCATTCTTCAGAGCGCGACCGACATGCTGCTGTCCAACCAGTTCATCGAAGGCTCGAGGACGGTAGCGACGTGCGACCACGACGTAACTACCGTCGGTACGATCCTCCATAACGGACTCTCCCGCCCCGGCGGGTTGTTCCAGTCCAAAATCAGGCTCAGTTTGGGACTCAGACATGCGGATTGCAGGTTGGTCGGAGACTCGCCGCGGCGGAAACGGGTTAGCCAGCCCGACAAAGCTACCAAAGTTCGCGACACCAAAGTTCGCGACACCAAAGTTCACAGACTCTAGCTTAACGGGTGCCAACGTTCGGTGGCGAATCGCCGGTCGAGAGAGGTTTCGCCCCGCGAGTTGCCACATCCGAGAGACAGCCCAAGATCGCGAGGAAAACGCAATGAGGATGCGGCAATCGTCGAGACCGTCGATTGCTTGGCTGATCGTCGATTGCTTGGTGGCGGCAACCCTCACACAAAGTTACACCGCATATGGCTGCTCCAGTTAAGGCCTGACCAGGTTCACGACTCACAGTCGCAA
>JARFQX010000788.1 GCA_029287555.1 Rubripirellula sp.
ATCGGTCAAACGCTACATGGTGGCAATCGACTCGCAAGAAATTCCGGAGGATTTCCCGCTCGCGACCTTTGTCAACATGATGGGGCAATACGGGCGCATCGACTCCTACGACTACCAGCGAATCCGCGACGAGGCACTCGCGAAACGACTCAAGGAAAAAGAAGCCGCGCGACTCGGACAAGCGGTCGAAAACGAACCAGCCAGCGCCGAGCAGTCAACCGACGACGCGGAGCCGGCTCAAGGGCCGAAGGAGGAGGAGCGCAGCGAGCCAGAGGGCAAGGCAGCGGACGAAGCGGTCAAGGATGAGGAGACGGGTAAGACGGCGGAAAGCGAGCAGCCAGCTGAGAAGCCAGAGGCCGAGGAGGAGTCAGAGCCCAGCGATGATACAGGGTCCGACGAGGAGGCTTCCGAAGCCGCGAGTAAAGCAGATGCCGCGGAAGAAGACGCCTCCGAACCAGAGGCTACGGCGGAAAGCCGATGAACTTTCCTTTCGCTTTGGTGTCTACATAAGCCCGAACACCGCAGAATCACGCTCCCTCCGGCGTTGCCCGGAGGGAACATGGCCTATCAACATTAGTTGAAGCAAGAGTCGACGTTACTCGATTCCGAGCAATTCCACGTCGAAGATCAGGACTTCGTTCGGTCCGATTCCACCGGATGGACTTCCCTTTTGGCCATAGGCTAGATCCGAGGGGATGAAGATCTTCCACTTTCCACCAACCTTCATCTTGGGAATCGCGATCTGCCATCCCTGAATCACCCGGTTGACCGGAAACGTCGCTGGTTCTCCCCTGTCGACTGAGCTGTCGAATTTGGTGCCGTCGATCAACGTTCCGGTGTAGTGAACTTTGACGGTGTCGGTCGCTTCGGGTGACGGGCCGGTGCCCGCCTTCAACTCCTGGTACTGAATCCCGCCTTCCAGTTCCTTCACACCTTGTTGCTTGGCATTCTCGGCAAGGAACTTCGCCCCCTTCGCCTTGTTCGCGGCGGCCTTCTCGGCCATGCCGGCTTGCAGCTCTTGTTGCCGGGATTGCAGCAGCGTTTGGATCTTGTTTCGCGCCTCGGCCAGCTGCTCTTGCGTTAACGCGGGCTCCTTGTTCTGGATTCCATCGCGAAAACCAGCGACCAAACCCTCCAGGTCGAGATCAGAGAGTTGAAAACCGGATTGTCCCATTTGCTGCCCGACGGAAACGCCGAGGAAGTAACTGAGGGGATCCTTGACGCCTGAACTTTCCTGGGCGAAGGCACTCGAGAGCATTGACAATTGGAGGACCATCGCCCCCAACACAGTGGTGCGTTTAAGCATGATTCATTCCTGAAGGGCCGAGCGGCTAGCGTCCGCTGCAGCCGAACGATGCGGGTGTGAGGCCCTCAGCGCGGCTGCTTCAGCCGACCTGCTGGGAGCCGGAAGGAATCGGCACATCCGATGACCGACCAACAACCCGCAAACATACCAGTGCGTCGGCGATTGAGCACGGCCCCGAGGCCGATTTTTTGCGTTGCTTCCGAGCTTACCCCCCCGCTTCGCAACCTGCCTCGGAGCGCCGCGATCGCCCAATCGCGGCCCGAGACCTTGGCTTATCTCCCAAACAGGGTCGCCAACGCGATGATGGCAGCGATCGCGACGAACACGACAGCCAGCCTTTGCCAACTGACATCCCCACGTGAGCCACCAAATTGGTGCTCAATCTCGTCACGAAGCATCTCCCGCCCCAGCGCACCGACGTCCTCGGCCGGGACGTCCTCCGTTTCGTGAATGATCTCCTGTCCAATCTTGCTATCCGGCGAAATATCCCGCTCTTCCAATTGCAGCATCACGGCCTGGACCTGACGAGCATTGAAGGGGCGGTCCTCCGGATTCTTGGCGAGCAATTTGCAAATGATCTCGTCCAACTCGGCCGGGCAATCCGGCACGAAATCACGGACGTGGGGAGGCTTGGCTCGCAAGTGCTGGTCGAACAACTGAGCAAAATTCTCCCCCTGAAATGGCGTGCGGCCGACCAACATCTCAAACAGACAGCAACCGAGGGAGTAAAGGTCTGCTTTGCCCGAAACGGCGGAGTCTCCGGTGATCTGCTCCGGGGCCATGTATGCATGGGTGCCAACGGTCATTCCACTCGACGTGATGTCGGACCCGCGGAGATCTCGCGCGATTCCAAAATCGCCTAATTTGACCTCGGCGCCTCGAGTGAGAAACAGATTCCCCGGCTTCAAGTCACGGTGGATAACGCCATGGTTGTGCGCGAATTGCAGCGCCGAGCAAACCTGACGACCGATTTCGACGACAATCGGCCAGCGAAAGGCGCCCTTCATTTGCAGGAGGTTCTTCACCGTGCCGCCATCAATCAACTCCATCACGTAATAGAGTTGGCCATTATCATTGCCTCCGCCGTAGGATCGGATGATGTTGGGGTGGCGCAATCGCTCCATGATTACCACTTCCCGTTGGAACCTCGCCCGAATGAGTGGATCCTGGCAGACGCCCGGGTGCAGCTTCTTGATCGCCACCCGCTCGCCCGTGCTGCGACTGACCGCCATATAGATGGTGCCGACTGTGCCGACCCCAATTACATCGCCAAGCTCATAGTCTTCGATTTGAGACGATAGCATTGGGCCTCTCAATCGCGGGAGTTCGGTGGATGGCACCTATGGGAGCCGATAGCTGTAGCTAGCATTTCCAGCCATGACGTAGTTCGCCCATCCGATCCCATGACACCGTTGGAAAAGCTCTCGCAGAGATTGCCTCAGCCGCCCGCTTCTTGCAAGGACGGCCCCGTGCTCAGCCTTAGCCCGGGAAGACGACCGAAGCCAAGTGGCACCGACGAAGACATAGTGTAGCTCAGGCGGTCGGCGTGTGCGTCAGACTCTCTGGGGCGGTGTTCAGGGCCGGAGAGGCTGTGATTCCTATCGAAACCCGAAGTGCGTGGGCGACGAAAATGGCTTCGCCTTGCTGACGCTTCGGGCTGGGAGATAATCCGATGAACCTGACGACACCCAGAAACGCAGCCTCATTGGGCCCGCTCCTCGTGACAACGACGCGATGAACCGGTGGTAGGGGGACGCCCCGCGCGGGAGAGCTTCTTACCCAGCTGTTGGCCGCAGCGCATCAATCCGCTTTAGATTCCCGCGATCTCTTCGATTCGCACGCGGGTGTGCATCTGGCGATGCCCGGTGCGAGTACGGCTGTTCTTGCGCCGGCGAAATTTTTGAACGTACAGCTTCTTGTCCATCTTGGGGCCAATGACCGAGGCGGTCACGGTGACTCCGTCGACGGTTGGTGATCCCAACTTCATCCCGTCATCCCCGCTAACCGCGAGCACCTTTCCGAAGGTGAGATGCTCGCCCTGGGGGACGTCACGATAATCGACGTCCACTTCCATTCCCGGTTCAACGCGATATTGGCGACCGCCGTCGACGATGATGGCGTACATGTTTCGATCTCTCTTGAAATTCACTGTGTGATGAAGGAAGGCGGAGGGGCTGCAACACCTCCCCGTGATGTTGGGCTATCCAGCCGGTCCGTCACTTCGCCAGGGGCCTGCGGAGAACCGCGATCTTCGGCCAGCCTCGGCCAAAATTTGATTTTTTCGAGCCGCGTAGTCTACCGATGCAATGCTTCGG
>JARFQX010000846.1 GCA_029287555.1 Rubripirellula sp.
TTTGTATTTCACGAAGATTTAAGTCCATGCAGCGATATGCGATTGCCTTCACGTTGGTGCTTGCGGTCCCAGCGATTGCTCCCAGCGAAGAGAGGTTCATCACGATTCAGAAGGTTGTTGGTAATCGGATCGCGTTCGTTGAATCGTCCGCTGGCCGCGGTCGACGAGGCGGCATGCAAGGTGATGGGAGGGCCCAAATCCAAGGTGATGCACAAGTTCAAGGTGATGCACAAGCCGGAGGTGCCCCGGGTGCTCAGCGCGGTCGCGGGTTGAGAGGCGGTGGTTTTGGTCAAGGTCATACGATGCGAGGCGGGCATGGCCGGGGCCGAGGCGGCGGAAATACGGTTCAAACGGTTACAGCAATCATCCCAGCAGACGCGAAAATCACCGCCGCGATGCGCGAAAGGCGAACGTTTGAGTTTCGTGTGGGAATCGAGTTGGCCGGGGGTATGCGCCATCCCGTTTTCACCCGCATGCAAAAGCCGCTCTCGGCACGGATTGTCACTCAGGGGAATCGCATCACTGAGTTAAACGTGATTACTGACGACACAGACGTCAATCAACGCAACAGGTCGTCGTCCGGCAAAACGGTCATCGCGGTCAAACCAAAGAGGCCCCCGAGCAAATGAGATCGTGCATCTGTCTTGTTGCATTGCTTTGGTGTCCGATATTTGCGGGTGCGGACGATCGAGCTGGAGTTCAATTCTTTGAAACGAAGATCCGGCCCGTCCTGGTCAAGCATTGTTATGAGTGCCATTCGATCGAATCAGGTAAGTCACGCGGCGGCTTGAAACTTGACACGCGTGAGGCACTGCTGCGAGGAGGTGAAAGCGGACCGGCGGTTCATGGTCGTTCGACGCGCGACAGCTTGCTCTTTCAATCCATCACCTACGAAGGCGACTATCAGATGCCGCCCAAGGGCAAGTTGCCCGACGCGGTGATTGTAGACATTCGACGTTGGATCGAAATGGGAGCCCCCGACCCACGCGTCGCGAAGAACGTTCCTGATGTGAGAACGGAAATCGATGTGGCGGCTGGACGAAGTTTCTGGGCCTATCAGCCACCAAAGCAGGTGAGCCCACCAGCGGTGACGAATGTCTCCTGGCCAAAGACTGATCTCGATCGTTTCATTTTGGCAAAACTGGAATCAAAGGGTCTGAGGCCGGTCGCTGATGCAGAGCCCGACGTGTTGGTTCGTCGACTCTTCTTCGTATTGACAGGCTTGCCGCCGACACCTGCTGCCGCCCGTCGATGGACGGCGGAGATCCAAGGCAACGCGAAT
Organism: Rubripirellula sp.; assembly: GCA_029287555.1. Taxonomy (GTDB): domain Bacteria; phylum Planctomycetota; class Planctomycetia; order Pirellulales; family Pirellulaceae; genus Rubripirellula. The sequence continues at coordinate 1,283 of JARFQX010000846.1, forward strand.
GGATTGAATCAAGATGCGATTAAAGATCTAGTCGATGGTTTGTTGAAGACCGAATATTTTGGCGAGAGATGGGGGCGGCATTGGCTGGACGTCGCGCGCTTTGCCGAATCGACCGGCGACGACTCCAACAATGTTCATCAGCACGCTTGGCGGTACCGTGACTACGTCATCGATTCGTTCAACAATGACAAACCATTTGATCGCTTCATCAAGGAGCAGGTGGCGGGAGATTTACTACCGATCGGCAGCGATGCCGAATGGGCAGAGAATATTATTGCGACTGGATTCTTGGCTGTGGGTTTGAAACTCGTTGGCGAAGAAGACTCGCAAAAATTTTATGCGGACTTGGTTGATGAACAGATCGATGCGGCAACACGTGCTTTTCTGGCTACCACGGTTGCTTGTGCAAGATGCCACGATCACAAGTCTGATCCGATTCCACAATCGGATTACTACGCCCTGGCGGGGATCTTTCGAGCGACGGAAACGCACTACGGTTTGATCAAGGCGCAAGCGCGACAAGCGACAACTTTGATCGACATCACTGGATTGGGGCCAAAGCCGGCCACACCGGCTCTGACGGCGGAAGGGTACGCCGCGCTCGTGAAAGCTCGTGATGACGCCCGAAAAACCGTCGACGATGCCATGAGGAAGATACGCAGTGGCGAAAACGTCTTTCGCGGAACGCTGCGGCGAATTCGCAGCGATCGTGATGAAACGGAGGCGGCTCTGCAAGCTTACGACTCCCGCGGAAATCCGAAGGTGTTTGCCATGGGCACCCAAGATCGCGATTTCCCCTTGCCGACTCGGTTGTTACTTCGCGGCGAGATGGACAAGCCCGCTCAATTGGTCCCGCGCGGCTTCGTGCAGGTCCTTTCAAGGCCCGGTCGACAGACACTTCCCCCACACACAAGTGGGAGTGGAAGACTCGAATTGGCCCAGTGGCTTGCAAGCAAACAAAACCCGCTCACGGCGCGAGTGATTGTAAATCGCGTTTGGTATTGGATGTTTGGTCAGGGCCTCGTGCGGACGGTTGATGACTTTGGCGCTTCGGGCGAAAAGCCCTCGCATCCCGAGTTGCTGGATCACTTGGCGATCGTCTTCATCGAGAACGGTTGGTCGATCAAGTCATTGATTCGCGAAATTGCAATGTCACGTACCTGGCAATTATCTTCCGAGTTTGACCCTGCCAGCTATGACGTCGATCCGGACAATCGACATCTGTGGCGAATGAACAAGCGACGCCTGGAAGGAGAGGCCATTCGCGATGCGATGCTGTTCGCTTCGGGGAACTTGAATCCCGAGCGACCGCTCGGAACTTTCCTGCGTCGTGTCGGCGAGGGGACGGTCGGACAAAACGTTTTTGAGCCCGTAATACGCGCGATCGAGTCAAACCACCGCTCCGTCTATCTGCCGAGAGTTCGAAGTGTCATGCCGGAGATGTTGGAACTCTTCGATGCACCGGACGCTGGAAGTGTCGCTGGCATTCGTGAGTCCACGTCCAGTCCGCTGCAAGCTCTCTACATGTTGAACAACGCATTTGTGGCGAGTCAGTCAGAAAGCCTTGCCGATCGGCTCTTGAAACAGCCGGCAAGCGATCGAGTTGATACTGTCTACCTACTCCTGCTCGCCCGCCATCCAACCGGCGCGGAACGTGAACATGCATTGGCCTTCATGGATTCACTTGACGAGTCGTCCAGACTCGTCAAGCGAGAAAAGCTCATTGCCTACTGCCAGGTCCTGTTGTGTACCGCCGAGTTCGGCCAAATCGATTGAGTATCGCAAAGTCACAAAATGAACGAAGCTCACTTGAACGCTAATCGAACAACATGGATCTCGCGACGCCATGCCCTGCGGAGCATGTCAGCAGGGTTTGGATACTTGGCCTTTCGTGCACTCGCAGCGGAGCGAAGCTTTGCGGGCGAACCGTCATTGCAGTCACGTGCACCCCACTTTGAACCTCGTGCCAAGCGAGTGATCTTTCTATGCATGCGCGGCGGCCCATCTCATGTCGATACATTTGATTACAAGCCGAGGTTAGCGGTAGATCATGGGCGGCCTTCCAACTACGGAACGCCCTGGTGGAAATCGAGCTTTCGTTTCAATCAACGTGGCGAAAGTGGGCTCTGGATTTCTGAATTATTTCCCAACCTGGCAAAGCAAGTTGACAATCTTTGCTTGCTCAATGGCATGCATTGTGACCAACCGTCTCATGCTCAGGCGATGTTGCAATTACATACGGGCAACTTCCAACAAGTCCGACCGTCGATGGGGGCATGGGCACTGTACGGACTCGGTACCGAAAACGAAAACCTGCCGGGATTCATTTCGATCAACCCACCAAGTAGCGTCGGCGGAGCACAGAACTTTGGCAGTGCTTTCTTGCCCGCGGCATTTCAAGGCACCAAATTCACCGTCACCGACACAAGTGCCCGAAACCGTCGGATTGATCGGATGCGGCGAGGCGAAGTGAATCCGTATGGAATCAACAATGCGGTCAACGGGCGACTATCGAAGACGGATCAACGCGCACAGCTTGACCTTCTCGCCAAACTGAATCGTGGAAAACTTGCTAGGGATGTCCACAATCCGGTGATCGAAGGTGCGATTGAGAACTACGAGTTGGCCTTCCGAATGCAAGATGCTGTGCCTGCAATCATGGACACATCCGACGACACGCAGGAAACGCTGGACCTTTACGGAGTCGGCGAAGATCCTACCGACGGGTTTGGGCGTCAATGCTTACTTGCTAGACGATTCGCCGAGGCGGGCGTCCGATTCATCGAACTGGGGCACGGTAGCTGGGACCAGCATAGC
>JARFQX010000860.1 GCA_029287555.1 Rubripirellula sp.
TGCCGCTCCTCGTTGTTGAGCAGATGAATCGGCTTGCGACTGATCACCGCCGCGACAGGCCCCGACTGGGTCCAGACGGTCATGGCCTGGCCAATCAACTGCTGGGGGTCCCATCCACCGATGGTCTGCGCATAGAGAAACCCCTGATCATCGATGTACGAGACCAACATGCCGATTTGGTCGCAGTGTCCGGCGTACATCAGACGCGGCCCGTCTTCGTGGCCAGCCGCCGCGATCAGGTTGCCGTGGACATCAACCCGGACCTGTTGAGAGAACGGCTCGACGTAGCGGCGAATCAAAGCTTGGATCGGCTCTTCGTAACCCGAAGGGCTGGGGGTCTCGATTGCGTCACGGAAGAAATCAGAGCTGGCCTGTTCCATTCGATGATTCCGTCTGGGCTTTCTTGTCTGGCTTGACTGGTGCGTCTCGGCATTGGGGACCAGCGCGAGCCGTTCATTTGGATAGGATCGTTTGCAACAACTGCACCGCCTCGTGCAGACTGACCGGTTCTACCAAATCCGTGGCAACTTGACGATCGTTCCGACGGTGCAGCCTGAAATCGATGGGCCGAAGCGAACTGCGAGAGACTTCTGGAAAAAAAAGTTCGCCCCACCTTTGCCCTCGCGAGAGTGCCGACAGCGGACCCTCCAAGTCCGAAAGATGTGGGAATGACGAAGATTTTGGATGTTCCATCCCGGCGAAAGGGGGGCCGGGTTGACGCAATCGTTCGACGAAACCGCTGATAGTGCTTGTTCCCGTTCAAACGCGCTAAAGAGTTAGCCCGGTTTTTCTCGAAACTAAGTCTCGGATGAAGAACTTCGCAATCGGATTTGCGACGCGGGCAAAACACCCCCCGGGGTGCCGCAAAGCGATCAGTGGCGATGACGGAATTCGGAGTCCACCCAGGGGGGAATCTGGGAAATGCAGCCGATCGCCGGGTGCGCTCACACTTCTGTGTGCGTCGAAGTGACCGGAGGCGACTCGGCGACCATAGCCGAACGTTCCTGACCGCACGGAGCTAGCCTCCGAGCGGATACGGGAGCGCTGGGCATTGATCGCCGCAGGCTCGCAGCTTCTACCCCGAAACCACCATCGTGTGGGTGACCGCGAATCGTCGTGGTCATGTTTCGTTTTGACAATAAAAACCGCGAGGATCCCGTAGGGCGAGCGTCGCAAGATGCAAACCGGGTGGCCCCGACCCAGCGTAGAAACTCAATGCAAGTTCCTTCCGACGCGACCCACCGCGGCCGGGCGGAGACGACCGATCAGGACCGGACGTTCGCTTTGAGCTTCAACCACGAAGGGCTGCGAGAGCAATGGTTACCGACGCACCATTGTTCGAGGGAACATTAAACGAGGCGTTATGGAGAACCTAGTATGAAGGTCTTCACAACTGGACAGGTCGCCAAGATCTGTAAAGTAGCTCCCCGGACCGTTTCCAAATGGTTCGATTCGGGGCGTTTGAAAGGCTATCGCATTCCTGGATCACAGGACCGCCGTATCCCCCGAGAATACTTAATCAAGTTTCTCAAGGAGCACGGCATGCCCCTGGGCGATTTGGAAGACGAGGCAATGGCCAAGTGCCTAATCGTTGCCCAAGACCAGGTGTTGATTGAAAACTTGAAGCGCGAACTTCCGCCCGAGAAATCGTTCAAAGTGGCTGTGGCCGCCAGCGGTTTCGAAGCCGGCATTCAAGCTGAAAGCTTCAATCCTGATTGCATCATCGTTGACTTTTCGATTGGTAAGATTGAGGCAGTTCAAATCTGCCAAAACTTGCGCAAGAACATCGACTTCACGGATATCATCTTGATTGCTTTATTGCCCGATGATGGTCAACCGATGAGCTTCGACCGAAGCAGTATCAATGAAACGTTCAAGAAGCCGTTCGACGCCCACCTGTTGGCCGAACGACTTCGAACCTTGGTCGGTGCCAAGAAAGAACTGGTCTAGGTTCGCACCCGGCTGAGTCCAATCAGCCAACGTACGAACGATGATCCTGAATGCCTCGTCAATAGGCGTCTCCCATCCCCGCAGATGGGAGACGCCTTTTTTTGTGGCGGGGCGCGAGTGGCGAGTGGCGAGTGGCGAGTGGCGAGTGGCGAGGGGCGAGGGGCGAGTGGTGAGGGGCGAGGCGAACCCTTGACCTTGAGGCCGTCTTATCCGTTCAGGTCGGGGTTCATCTTCGGGCGAGTCGTCTTGCGGACCTTGTCTCCGGGGACACGAATGGCTAACGGCGCGAACTAGGCTGACCGGCAAGACACGGTTCTTGTTGTGTCCGGTGTGGGTGTCGAGTATACCCCCGTCCCGGACGGAAACTGCTTGCGTTTCCCCTTCCGCCATCTTGAGGTGCGCCCGCAAGGTTCTGAGGAGCGCCCACAAGGTTCTGAGGCGCGCCGAGGATCCGAGGCGAGCCCGCGAGGATCAGCGCGAAGATGCCACGGAGCCTATTGCCGGGGCGGTCGAGTTCTGGCAGGTTGGTCCTGATTCAAATTCCAATCAGGAGGTTTTCTTTTGAGCATCTCGTCCCACTTCGACCCCGATGGCAAGGCGCACATGGTCGACGTCACGGGCAAGGCCGTGACCGTGCGGGAGGCGACCGCGCGGGGCGATGTGACGATGTCAGCCCAAACCGCCGCGATGATTCAACGCGGCGACGCAAAGAAAGGCGACGTCTTGGGTGTCGCCCGACTGGCGGCCATCCAGGCGACCAAACTCACGCCGCAGCTGATTCCCCTCTGCCACGCTATCCCGATCGAGGCGGTGAACGTCGACTTTCAATGGCCGACGGAACCCTGCGATGGCGTCAGTCACGCGACGGCGACGCTGAGGTGTCGGGTCACCGTCCGCACGTCCGCAAAGACGGGCGTTGAAATGGAAGCCATGACCGCCGTGAGCATCGCCTGCTTGACCGTCTATGACATGGTCAAATCGGTCGACCGCGAAATCTCGGTCGGACCGATCGAGTTGTTGGCGAAATCGGGCGGAAAATCGGGGGATTTTCGCCGCCAATCGCCCTGAACGCGTTATTGCGGCCCGGGTTATAGCGGTTACCCCAAGGCGTTCTGGCTGCCCCAGATCCCGAAGTCAGGGCGAGCAATTTGTCTGTGGTGGTTGGGCTGTTGCCGGCTCAAGCTTTCAGGACAATCGGACACACACTTACTTGGACCTTCGCACGAGCATCGAGATGGATTCGACAACGGTTTGCTCCCCAGCGGATAAGCGGGCGAGAGATTCTCAGAGCCATGTCGGCGTGAAGTCGTCACGCAACGAGGGTCCGAGGGCGTCCGCCGCTGCACTTCTTCACCAGCTGTACGGTCCAATCGCTGGTCCGCTTCAGGAGATTGAGTCGCTGTTTTGTCGTGAATTGCAGAGCTCTCACGGGTCTCTCGCGTCGGTACTCAGCCACGGCACTCAACTCGGTGGAAAACGGCTGCGCCCGGCGATGCTGCTCCTTTCCGGCGCCGCGGTCGGTCCCCTTACGCAGGACCACGTTGTTCTCGGGACGGTGATCGAGATGGTCCACACCGCCACGCTCGTCCACGACGACGTGCTCGACGAAGCGGAAACGCGGCGCCATGTGCCAACGGTGAACCACCGCTGGAATGATCACACCAGCATTCTGTTGGGAGACTACCTTTTCGCTCAGAGCTTTCGGCTTGCCGCCACCCTCCCGTCGACCGAAGCGTGCCGAATGATCGGCGAAGCGGCACGGCGAGTGTGCGAGGGTGAATTGCGCCAGGTTCTGCTTCGCGATGCACTTGATTTGGACGAGGAAACCTACCTCAGTATGCTCGGCGGCAAAACGGGAGAGCTTTGCCGAGTTGCCTGCCAGCTTGGTGCGAAGGCGTCGTGCGGAAATGACGATGTCATCGAAGCACTCGGAAACTACGGTGCTGCCGTCGGAATTGCTTTTCAGATCGCCGATGATTTTCTGGACCTCTGGGGAAACGATGACACCGTTGGCAAGACGCTTGGAACCGACATCGGCCAGGGGAAAATGACCCTTCCCATGATTCGATTTCTGCAGACAGCATCACCTCATGTGCGACGCGAAGTCATTGGCATTTTGCAGGGCCCGGTCGACGGCCGCCTGCGAAAGGTTCTTCCTCTGTTGAACCAAAGCGACGCGAAAGCCTACACGCTCGCGGTGGCGGAGCGTTTCCAGCAACAAGCATTTGCGGCCCTCGACAGGCTGGTTCCAAGCGAGGCCCGGGATTCGCTCACCGCAATCGGCCGTTTCGCAATCGATCGACGTTTCTAGCCGGGTCACAAAAATTGGGCCGGCGAAAAGGAAAGCTTGGATCGAACCCGTTTCCGGTCCTCGACGCTCAGCGGCGCCGCAAAGCTTTGCGTAAAATGGTCGCAAAGACTTTGCGTAAAATC
>JARFQX010000272.1 GCA_029287555.1 Rubripirellula sp.
TTGCGCTGCTGCAGCGGCACCGGATGACGGCAAATGTTGTAGATCAACTGTTCGGGAATTGTCTTGGCCACCAAAGGCAATCGACCGGCGCACATCTGATAGAGCACAACGCCGAGACTATAGAGATCGGTCCGATCATCGAGCGGTTCACCCTGAGATTGCTCCGGGGACAGGTAGGCCGGGCTGCCGAGCACCGATCCGCGCCCCGAGAAACGATCGAAACTGGAGCCCGCGATTGCCAAACCGAAGTCGAGAATCTTGGCGCGACCGCTGGGATCCTCGATCCAAATGTTCGCTGGCTTGATATCCCGGTGAATGATTCCGCAAGCGTGAGCCGCAGCCAGCCCGCGGGCCACTTCAATCGCCAGTCGCAGAACCCGCTGGTAGGAAAACTGGTCGGTCTGCTTGATCCAGCGGTTCAGCGGTTGCCCCTTGAGCATTTCCATCGCCATGAAGGGGACGCCGCGGTGGATGCCGACTTCAAAGATCGTGGCCACGTTGTCGTGATGAACGGCCGCCATCGATCGGGCCTCCTCCACGAAACGCTTTCGACCGATGACCGTCGAAGCCCATTTCTTTTGCATCATTTTCAGGGCCACATGCCGCTTGAGCCGGCTGTCGCGAGCATGAAAGACCGCACCCATGCCCCCTTGCCCCAGCAACTCCAGCACCCGGTAAGGACCGAGTCGCCCCAATTCGCCGTCACGTTGCGGCGGATCGAGGAATTCGTAAACCGGATGCTCTTGGTTCATGATGAATCGTGCTTGAGAACGGATACTCAGTCGAATATACCGATTCGAATCGAACGCTTTGGCCGGATCGAATGAATTCCACGCGCGGTGGGGTTGCCAGGCTGCGATCGCGGCGCCCATCCTGTGGTCATCCGTCCACGTCGAGGTCCCGTCTAACTCGGCGCTTCACGCCCTGCCCTGCTCCGTCACGCCCTGCCCTGTCAGGCCCGGTCTCGCCCACTTTTCTTGTTCCGCCCGTTCACGATCCCCGCTTTTCAACGGAAGCCATGTCAATCTCGACGAACCGAACACCCATTCTGAATTTGAGCGATGGCCAGAAGGTGGATCAATCGTTTCGGGCGGCCGACAAACAGTTGCGGGTCAATCGCCAGGGCGGCAAGTACATCTTACTCCGACTGGCCGATCGCACCGGCGTGATCGCGGGGATGCTTTGGAATGCCGACGAGCGAGTTTTTGACTCCTTTGATCGTGGTGACTACGTGTTCTGCCGCGGGCGCACCCAGATTCACAACGGTGCTTTGCAGATCATCGTCTCGGAGATCGAGAGGATGGACCCGTCCGAAGTCGATGTCGAGGAATTCGAGCAATACGACGCGAAGCGGTCCGATCGGCTGGTCGAGCGTCTGGGCCAGTTGATCGCTCAGGTCAAAAACGTCCACTTGCGCAAGCTTGGAGAAGCTTTCCTTGCCGATGAGGATTTTTTGTCCAAGTTCAAGTTGGCTCCGGCGGCGGTCAGCAACCATCACGCCTATCCCGGAGGCCTGCTCCAGCACACCGTCGATTTAATGGAACTGGTGTCGCTGGTCGCCCCGCGTTACCCACAGTTGGACCCGGATCTGTTGACACTCGGCGCCATGCTCCATGACTTGGGCAAGATCGAAGAGATCTCTTCGGGTGGTGAGGTTTCCTACTCGGATCGTGGACAAATGGTCGGTCACATCGTGATCGGCGTTGAAATGCTTAATGACCGGATTGCCCAGTTGCAACAGGGGGCGGCGGAGCCTTTTCCCGATGAATTGCGATTGCACCTGGAGCACATGATTGTGAGCCACCATGGACAGCTGGATTTTGGCAGCCCACGATTACCCGTCACCCTCGAAGCGGTCGCGCTGCATCACCTCGATAACTTCGACGCGAAACTGTCGGCTTATACCAATGTGATCGAGACCGATGTCGCGGCCGATGGCAATTGGACGAACTACAACCCCTCGATCGGTCGCAAGCTTTGGAAGAAAGGCCTTTAGTGCTTCGTTGTTGTCAAAGTTGATTTGAATCAGATGTCCGAATCGAATCGTGCAGTGGTGCTTCTTTCAGGCGGACTTGACAGCGCTACCTGCCTGGCCATCGCTCGGGACGAGGGGTTTGAGCCGCACACGATCAGCTTCCGCTACGGTCAGCGGCATGAGTATGAATTGGATCGCGCCGAGAAAATGGCTCGCCAATTCGGCTCCGCTTCACACCGGGTGGTTGACATCGACCTGGGGCAATTCGGCGGCTCGGCACTGACGGATCGATCGATCGGTGTTCCCAAGCCGGCATCGATTGATGAAATCAGCGATTCGATCCCGGTGACCTACGTTCCGGCCCGCAATACGGTGTTTCTTTCCCTCGCCCTGGCGTTTGCCGAGACGATCGGGGCACGAGACATCTTCATTGGTGTCAACGCCCTCGATTACAGCGGCTATCCCGATTGTCGTCCCGAATTCATCACTGCGTATCAAGCGATGGCAAATCTGGCGACCAAAGCGAGCGTTGAACAGGACCGCCCGCTGCGAATCCACACACCTCTGATCGATTGGACCAAGGGTCAGATCATCGAACGTGGCCTCGCGCTCGGAGTCGACTACTCATTGACGCTCTCTTGCTACGATCCCGGGCCGGGCGGCGTGCCCTGCCGCCGCTGTGACGCCTGTCTGCTGCGAGCCAAGGGGTTCGCCGAGAACGACCTTAGCGATCCCGCACTGGCCGACGGCTGAACAGCCGGTCGATTCACGAGTAGAACTGATAGCTCCCGTGGGCTTCGAAAGCCGCGACGTAGTGTTCAATGCGTGCTGGCTGGGCGCGGTCGCCTGGCCACCAAACCGCGATCACGTCGAAACGGGATGTGACCCCAAGAAGTTTCTTCCGCTTCAGGTAACGCATTGCCGCTCGCGTGATCCGCTGCTGTTTTCCCTCATCGACTCGATCCGCAGGATGACCAGGTCGGGTCGTCGAGAGCGTTTTGACTTCGACGAAAACAACGACCTGCTGATGAGGATCAACGGCAATCAGATCGATCTCGCCAAGTCGATCGGCTTCGCCCTTTGCGACCACGACGAGCCCTTCTTGACGGAGCAGGCGTGCCGCGGCTTGTTCTCCCCGCTTGCCGACTGGAGCCCGGCGATCAATCGAACCAAAACGCAACGCCAGATAGCGTTCTCGAACGATCTCGATCGCTGCCCGAAGTTTCCACCACGCTTGCACCGCTATGCCCCCAAACGATCCGATGATCGGCGACCGGACCGGCACCCACGACAGTCAGCAACGGTCGTGGATTTCGAATGTCCGGCAGTCTACCGGGGGCACGTTTTGTCGGCCGGACGCTACTGGCGACCGGCGACGGCCCGCTCCACGACGCACGCGGAGGGGCGTTGGCCAGCAGCGATTACGAGCGACGGCGCTCTTTCAAGCGGACCGCCTTGCCGACGCGGTTTCGCAGGAAGTAAAGCTTCGCGCGTCGGACGACGCCGCTGCGTTTCACCTCGACCTTCTCAATCCGCGGGCTGTGAACCGCAAATTTGCGCTCCACCCCTTCGCCTGCGACGATGCGGCGGACGGAAAACATTTCCCGACTGCCGGTGCCGCTACGGGCGATCACGACCCCCGAGAAAACCTGGATGCGTTCCTTGTTCCCTTCGAGAATCTTCAGGTGGACATCGACGGTATCACCGATCTCGAACTCCGGCGGGTTTTCTTTCAGCGAGGACTTTTCGACAAGGTCCATGATGGCTTGAGACATAGGATTTACTCACTCTTGGGATGGTTGCGTTTTGTTTGGTTCAAGTCGATCTCGAGGTTGTCAATCTCGAGGTTCTGGGGGTCACCCAGCAGGTCACGTCGTCGTTGCAGGGTTCGTCGCCGGCTTTGCTCGGCACGCCACCGTGCGATCGCCGCATGATCACCGCCAAGCAGGACATCCGGAACCGTGTGACCTCGAAACTCTCTCGGTCGGGTGTATTGGGGAAACTCAAGCAACCGATTGCCTCGGCTGAAGGAGTCGTCAATGTTACTTTGTTCGTCTCCGAGGACACCAGGCACGAGCCGGATGACCGCGTCGATGATTACCATGGCGGCGACTTCGCCTCCGTTCAAGACGAAATCGCCAATGCTGACCTCCTGCGGTTGCAAAATGTCCATGACTCGCTGGTCAAATCCTTCGTAACGACCGCAGAGCAGCAATAGTCGATCGCGATTCGCGAAGTCTTCCGCCATCGGCTGGTCGAATCGTTTGCCCTGAGGCGTCAGCACAACGCGGTTTGACTCGCCCGGGAGCGAGGCTTCAACCGCCTCGACGCATCGAACCGTCGGTTCCACCTGGATCAACATCCCGGGCCCGCCACCAAACGGTTTATCATCGACCGGTCGGTGGGGTGTCGGGGGAGCCCAATCTCGCAAATTGTGTCGATGGATCTCAACCAAGTCGCGCTGAATCGCTTTGCTCAACAGTCCTTGGGTCAAGTATCCGTCGAAAATTGCCGGGAACAGGGTGATGATGTCGAATCGCATGGTGCTTTCGCCGTGACGTCTTGGCCATACGCTTCTCGATCCTCCCTGAGTCACGACCTCCTTGCGTCCTGACCTCCTCGCGTCATGACCCTGGGGCTCACTCGTTGGCGGTCTCTTCGGCCGGCTTTTCCTCAGTGGGCGCCTCGGCGGGCGCGGCTCCCTCCTCAGCTTTTGCTTCGGCTGGAGTCTCTTCGGCCTTGGGCTCTTCCTTCTTCTTCTTCACCGGTTCGGGCGCGGGAGTGTATTCCTTCCGTTTGCTCAATCGTTCGATCGCAGCCTTTTGCGCTTCGAGGTGCGTACCGTCGGTGCCGTATTTCTTAATCAGCGTGGCAACTTTTTCACTGGGTTGTGCCCCAACGCCGAGCCAGTAATCAATGCGGTCGGCTTTCAACGTGACCCGGGCGTCCGTTTCCGGGCACATCGGATCGTAGGTGCCGAGTTCTTCAATCACGCGGCCGTCTCGGGGGCTGCGCTTGTCCATCGCACAAACGCGAAAGAACGGGCGATGGGTTCGTCCCATCTTTTTCATTCGTAAACGTACTGCCATTGGGTTCTTACTCCAAACGTTTCGGGTTCAACATCCAGTCAGACTGCCTGGGGCCACACTCGCCGCGAGGAACGCGTCGGGGCGGCGCCGGGTCGGTGCCAGCACGCCTGGCACGTGAGGTTTTCCGTAAGTGTTTTGTTTTCCAGTGTCCTGTTTTCCAGTGTCTTCTTTTCCACCGGTGTCTTGGTGAAGTGTTTCGTGAGCGGCGAGCGACTCGGTGGCGATTACTTGCCCCGCTTGAGCCGTCGACGCATCCTCTCTCGTTCTTTCTTCTGCTTCGCTCTCTGGGCCGGCGTCAACCGCTTGCCGGTCCCCTTTTTAACTTTCAGTCCACGCATCGTTGGGTCTTCCATCGCCCCGCTGGACTGCAACTGCTGCATCATCTTCATTCGGTCGCCGACCCCTTTGCCAGCCATCCCCTGCATCAATGGCTTCATCACTTCAAACTGTTTGATCAGTTGAGTGACAACGGGGGTTTGCACGCCGGCACCCCGGGCGATCCGCGTACGCCGTTGGGCGTCGATCAGTTTGGGGTTCTCCCGCTCATCCATGGTCATGCTGTTGATGGCACCGATCGTCTGGCGGATTCCGCCGGCGGCTTCTTCGCTCTCGAGGACGTCCTTGAATTGTCCCATGCCGGGCATCAGCCCCATCATCTTGCCCATCAGACCCGGCTTGGCGACTTTTTCCATCATGTTCTTGAAGTCGTCGAGCGTGAAGTCACCGGAAGCCATTTTGGCTTCGAGCTCCTCGCGTTCTTTTTCATCGACGATGCGATGGGCCTCGCGGGCCGCCGCCACGATGTCGCCCATCTGCAGAATGCGACCAGCCATCCCCTCGGGGCGGAATGGCTCCAAGGCATCGAGATGCTCGCCGGTTCCGATGAACTTGATGGGAACGCCGGTGACGTGCTTGACCGATAGCAACGCTCCACCACGGGCGTCACCATCAAGCTTGGTCATGATCACGCCGTCGAGTTCCAGCGCGTCGTTGAATGCGCGGGCGCTGTTGACGGCGTCCTGGCCGGTCATCCCGTCAACGACCAGGTAGACTTGATCGGGACTGACCTTCTTGTCAACGCGCTGCAGTTCCTCCATCAACTCCTGGTCGATCGCGAGTCGTCCGGCGGTGTCCAGGATGACAACTCGGGCGCCTTCCGCTTTCGCTTTCTCCACCCCGGCCTGACAAACCTTGACCGGGTTCGAGTTGCCAGGCTCGCTGTAGACCGGAACGTCCAATTGACGGCCGATCACGTGCAACTGCTCGATTGCCGCCGGACGTTGCAGGTCGGCCGCGACCAACATCGGCTTGATGTTCTCTTCGAGCAGGAGTTGGGAAAGCTTTCCGCAGGTCGTCGTCTTTCCGCTTCCTTGCAGCCCGCACAGCATGATCACCGTCGGACCGTCTTTCTTCAGATGCAGTGACGGATCGACCGGACCGAGAATCGACGTCAACTCGGCGTGAACAATATTGACCAGCTCTTCGTGCGGTCGCAGACTCAGCAGCACTCGCTTGCCCAGGGCGCGTTCGCTGACGTGGTCCATGAAGTCCTGGACCACTTCGTAGCTGACGTCGGCTTCCAACATCGCCTTGCGGACGATGTCGAGCCCGTCGCGCATATTACCTTCGGTTAGCTTGCCCTTTCCGGACAGGCTTTTGAACGCAGATTGCAGACCTTCAGAGAGCGACTCAAACACGGAAAACCAAGACAGCTGGGGAGGAAACGCTGAGATGCGGCCAGGCCGCGATCAATTCACTGAACAATTCACTGAACAGACGATCACGTCGATATCCAATCGGAGGATCCCGATCGGATGGTGCCCATCGGATGATGACGGGTCGGCGGGTGAACCACCCAGCGAGCCGCGTAGTTTACGCTCTCCGCAGCGATTTTGTAAATGGACGCTCGTCTCGGTGGCGGCCCCGGTCGGTGAGGCACCGTCTGCGAAAAACGGCTGTCACAAGAGGGGCCGCGGGCCGGCTTGGCGTTCGGATGCTTGAGGGCGATCGATCAGGCCTGCAGCAGTTCGAGCGTCGCGGCGTGCAGCTTTCCGTTGGTACCAACGCCGTCGCCCCCACGAGTTGTCGCTTCCCCTTTCCAGTCGGTGAACCGGCCACCCGCTTCCACCACAACCGGGAGGATCGCGGCGACGTCCCAGGCGTTACAAACGGGGTCGACCATGATGTCGGCGCGACCGGTGGCCACCATCAGGTATCCGTAGCCGTCTCCCCAGCTGCGGGTCAGCCAGGCAGCCCGTTCCAGGCCCTTGTAGGCTCGCTCGGCTCCGCGATCGTCGAACGAATCGACCTGGCTGGTCACAAACACCGCTTGCGAGAGATCGGTCTTTTGTGAAACCGAAGCCCGTTTCCAGTCGCTCTCGCCCTGGCGGTACCAGCTGCCATGACCGATCGACGCCACCACCATTTCGTCCAACGGTGGAATGAAGATCGCGCCGGCCAAAGGTTGTTCCTTCCATTCCAAGGCCAGCAGCGTCGAATAGAGGGGCACGCCGCAGACGAACGACTTGGTGCCGTCAATCGGATCCACCACCCATCGATAAGGGCTGCTGCCTGGTTGTTCAGCAAATTCCTCGCCTTGCAACGTGTCGTCGGGGAACCGCTCGGCGACGAGTCGGCGAACAAGTTGTTCCGCTTCACGGTCCGCGACGGTGACGGGCGAGTCGTCTGATTTCGTGTCGATTGTAAGTCCGTGGCGGCGAAAGTGGTTAAGCGTGTGTCGACCGGCCGCTTGGCAGACTTCGACCATGGCCGTGAGTCTTCCTTCGTGAAGCGATCCCCAAGCTGATGGTCCGTTGCTCATGATTCGCAGTTTTCAAGCGGAAGTTGGCGTCAAATCAGTACAGGTCGTGCGGGGCCTACTCGCCCGCCGACGCTCCTTCGCCGGCCTCGTCTGGCAATCTATCCTGTTTTCCTTCGAGCACCAGCGATTGATACATCAACATGCCGGCCCCCACCACCAGCAGGGAATCGGCGATGTTGAAATTGGGCCAGGGGTCAAACAGCGGGACCCCCTCGATCCGAAACAGGATCCAATCTCGAACGCCGCTTCGCCACGGTTGCGGCAGATGGGGCTGCCACCACATTCCGAGTCGATCGTAGAGATTGCCGAGTATCCCGCCGGTGACCAACCCGAGTGCCCAGGTAAGCCAAAGCGATCGGGCCCCCCGGAACCAGAACAGCCAGACCAGGATGCCAACGGCGGCGACAACCGAAAAACCGGCGAAAAGCATCCCTTTGCCCGCTCCCACACCGAACACGGCCCCCGGATTCACCGCCGTTTCGATCCCGAAAACCCCGTCCAAGATCCACCAGGCATCTCGCTCGCCAGGCAGACCTCGCCAAGCGAAGACGGCCTGCTTCGTCCACAGGTCGAGGGCTGCTCCAACGGCGGCGATCCCAGCAAAAAGAGCCGCGCGGTGAGACAATCGTGGCGCTGCGGCGACCGCTTCCCCCGTGTTGATGCCGACCTCGGCTCCGGCTCGGGAACGCGAAGAATCGGATACTTCCATGGATTTGCTGGGGGTTTAAATGGAGGGATGGCGGCAGGTCGCCCGGTAGAGGGTAGAATTCAGATCGGGTCGAACCCAAGCCGATTTGCCGGGCCAGTGCGTATCTTCACCACATTTTCCTTCTTACTGCAAACCCGAATCTAGCGACAAGCCGGCAGGGACGATCTACTCTTAGACGGAGGTCTCCGATGTCATCAAGAGGGGCATTTTGACGGTTCGGAGGCCAGCCGAGTCCGTTTTTCTAGCATTCTGATATCTCTGCCATGCTTCAAGCCGCCGACCAGCACAACGCGACCCAGACCGACCTGGCGTTTCAACGCTGCATCAACCCAAGTTGTGGGGCGACCTACGAGGCGCGGAGCGTGCGAACGTCCTGCGATCGCTGTGGTGACCTGCTCGATGTCGACTACGATTGGCAGCGCGCGGCGGTGCCCGGATCCCTGCGGGAATTCGAGGCTGCCTGGAGCCAACGGACCAATCCGGTTCGGTTTAGCGGTGTGTGGCGGTTTCACGAACTGCTGCCTTTTGCTCCGCAAGATCGACTGATCACCGTTGGCGAGGGGCAGACGTTGCTGCAAAAAGCCGACAAAGTCGCCCAGTACGTTGGCGTTCATCCGGGGCAGTTGCATCTGCAGTACGAGGGGATGAATCCTTCGGGAAGCTTCAAGGACAACGGAATGTGTGCAGCGGTGACGCATGCCAATTTGATGGGAGCCAAGCGGGCTGCCTGCGCGAGCACCGGGAACACGAGCGCTTCGCTCGCCCTTTACTGCAGCGCCACGCAATTGATGAAGGCGGTGATTTTTATCGGCAGTGGCAAGATCGCGGATGGGAAGCTGAGCCAGGCGCTCGATTACGGGGCGTTGACCGTTCAAATTGCTGGCGACTTCGACGACGCAATGATTCGCGTGCGACAGGTTTCCCAAGAGTTGGGCATCTACCTGGTCAACAGCGTCAATCCCTTCCGTCTGGAAGGCCAAAAGACGATCATGTTCCGCGTGCTCGAAGCGTTGCGTTGGGAAGTCCCCGATTGGATCGTGGTTCCCGGGGGCAACCTCGGCAACAGCAGCGCATTCGGCAAAGCCTTCATCGAACTCAAGGCACACGGGTTGATCGATCGCGTTCCTCGGTTGGCCGTGATCAATGCCGCCGGAGCCGATACGTTGTACGAGTTGTACGAGCGTCGCGGCGTTCGCTGGAACGGCGGCAACGTGATCATGGATCCGATCGTCGAATACAACGATTTGATGGACCGTGAAGGGAAGAAGGCCGACACGATCGCCAGTGCGATTGAGATCAACCGGCCGGTGAATCTGAAGAAGTGCTTGCGAGCCCTCGAGTTCATGGACGGCGTCGTCCGCCAAGTCAGCGATCAGGAGATCTTGGACGCGAAGGCGAAAGTGGGTGCGGGGGGCTTCGGTTGCGAGCCAGCCTCGGCGGCGAGCGTGGCAGGTGCCAAGTTGCTGCGGCGCGAAGGAGTCATCGCTCCGAGTGATCGCGTGGTCTGTATCCTGACCGGTCATGAGCTGAAGGATCCGACCGCGACGGTCGCCTACCACACCACCGACCAGGAGGTCTTCAACAAAACGCTTGGCAGCCGGGGAGTGAAGAAAGCGAGCTTTGCCAATCGCGCCGTAGCCGTGCCCAAC
>JARFQX010000869.1 GCA_029287555.1 Rubripirellula sp.
GCGAATTCATGCGGGGGGTTCGCGATCATAAGAATCAGAAGATCCACAGCACCCCTTTGCTAGCTTCAGTTTGAGCGCGCAAAAGTAGCAGACTCTCGTCATTCACGTGGAATCATCCGTCGGCCAGATTATATTCTGACGCGTTATTGCCAGAACAACTCGTGACCTGATCTACGAGAACGCACCAGCGGAGTGGAGGTTGGCTACTTCTCGAACCACTTCTTGATCATTTGAACGGTCGCGGCCCGACCCGCGCGTGCGATCGACGTGGTCAAAGGAATCTCTTTGGGGCAAACCGACACACAGTTCTGCGCGTTGCCGCAGGCTTGAATGCCCCCGGGGCCGGTCAAGGCATCGACCCGCTCGGACGCCAGAGCCTTGCCCGTGGGGTGATTGTTGAACAACATCGCTTGAGAGATCGCATGGGGTCCGACGAATGCCTCGTCGTAAGCCTCCAATTTGCGACGCTCGTACGCCTCGTCCGACTCTTGATCAAGCCGGGGAAGTTCGATCTTGGTGTATTGAGGACAGGCCTCCACGCAGCAACCACAACTCATGCACTGGCTGAGCGGGTAGTTCTGCTCCTGAGCGGATCGCAACTGACGTTCACCCGCTCCCATGTCGTAGTAGCTGTCGACCGGGACCCACGCCTTGACTCGTGTCAGGGCTCGGAACAATCGTTGCCGATCCACCAGTAAATCGCGGAGGACCGGAAACTTACTCATCGGTTCGAGCACGATTTCGTCACCCGACTCATCGAGCAGTTTGTCGACCAACGCACTACAACTTTGCCGGACTCGGCCGTTGATCTGCATGGTGCAGGATCCGCAAACCTCTTCAAGGCAACCGCAATCCCACGCGACCGGTGCGACCTTCTTTCCGTCTGCGGTCGTTGCGTTGGCGGCGATTCGCTGCAGCACCGAGATCACATTCAACTCGGGCTCGTACTCGACGCGATGCGTTTCCCAGTAGGGATGTTTGCCCGGGCCATCTTGGCGGCGGACACGCACCGTGATGAAATCGGGTCGACTCTTGGCATTGGGTTCGAGGGCAATCATCCTTCGATCCTAAAAAAATGTCTGACTTGAAATAACGGATTGAACTGAGTTTCTGGTTAACTGCGTCTGCGTCGAGCGACATCGTCGGCAGAACGGCCCCAGTAGAACCGTTCGCTAATGCGATGCCGCAACCGCTTCCTTTTCTTGAGCGGCTTTGGCCCGCTCATTCCAAACCTCTTCGATCACCTCCGCGCCAACCAAGCCGTAGAGGCGTGGCCGTGGCGGAATGGATGACGTGTCGACGTCCTCGTAGGTGAGTTCGGGCGTCGATTCCGCAGCATTCCACTCGGCAACGGTACTCTTCAAGTACCTTCGGTTGTTCGCTTCGAATTCGTCACACCACTGTTCAGCCTGGCGACGTCGCTCCTGAGGATCGTCCGAGGTCAGCGATTGCTTCTGGAACTCCGGTTTGAAATGGGCACCTCGACACTCGTCCCGCTGAAGAGCCCCTTTCAAGATGGTCTTCGCCAGCGGGAACATATCCTGGACCGACTTCGCAAAGATCACATTCTGGTTCGTCCATTGCCCCGTGTCAGACAGGCTCACTCGCATCGCCCGCTCGTGGAGATCGTTGACCTTCTCGATCGCTTCGGTGAGTTGGTCGTTGCGACGAACCACCGTTGCGACACGTGTCATCAAGTCACCAAGTTCCTGGTGGATCAGATAGGGATTCTCATCGTAACCGGAATGGCTCGTGAGCAAATCGTCATGACGCTGCGTCTGAGCAGCCACCGCGGATTCGATCAACGAACTGGAGACATCCGCGTGTCCCTTCGATTGGCCCTGGGCGTAATTCAGGATCGATGAACCTGTAAAGATTCCGGTGAAGATACAGGAGAGCAGTGAATTGGCACCCAAGCGGTTAGCACCGTGGTAGTGATAGTCGCACTCGCCAATTGCGTACAAACCCTCGATGTTGGTCATGTGATTCCGGGGGGCGCCGGCCAACAAGCCTCCGTCTGCGTTTTTGACGTAGTCTGCCCACAGGCCTCCCATGCTGTAGTGCACCGCCGGGAAGATCTTCATCGGTTCAACCCGAGGATCGACCCCCTGAAATTTCTCGTAGATTTCCAAGATGCCACCGAGCTTTCGGTCCAGCTCGGCGGCGGGAATGTGCGTTAAGTCGAGATAGACGCACATCCGATTCTCGTCAACACTCAGACCATCGTTGACACAGACATCGAAGATTTCGCGAGTGGCAATGTCTCGGGGGACCAGGTTGCCATACTCCGGGTATCGCTCCTCGAGGAAGTAGTATCGCTCTTTGTCGGGAATTTCCTGGGGTGCTCGGACATCGTGCGGCTTTTTCGGTACCCAGACGCGTCCACCTTCTCCGCGCGCCGACTCACTCATTAACCGCAGTTTGTCACTGCCGGGAATTGCCGTCGGATGCACTTGGATGAATTCGCCGTTGGCATACTTCGCCCCGGATTGAAAACACCGGCTCACGGCACTGCCGGTGCAAAACACGCTCATCGTGCTGCGTCCGTAAATCAATCCACAACCCCCAGTTGCCACCACCACGGCATCGGCGGGCAACGCACGGATCTCCATGGAGACCATGTCCTGAGCGACGACGCCGCGACACCGTCCATCCTCATCCACCATCGGCCCCAGGAAATCCCAGAATTCGTACTTCTTGACGCGACCCTCGGCCTGCTGACGCCGCACTTGTTCATCCAGGGCATAGAGCAATTGTTGACCCGTGGTTGCCCCCGCGAACGCGGTCCGCTTGTAGAGGGTGCCGCCAAAGCGACGCCGATCGATGAAGCCTTCGCCCGTTCGGTTAAAGGGAACGCCCAAGCGATCCATTAGATCGATCACCTTGGGTGCCCAGAAAGCCATCTCTTTGACGGGAGGTTGGTGATTGAGAAAGTCTCCGCCGTACACCGTGTCGTCAAAGTGCTTCCACTCGCTATCACCGAGTTGCCTGGTTTGATCGTTGCAACTGTTGATCCCGCCCTGGGCGCAAACGCTGTGAGATCGTTTGACCGGCGTCAGACTGATCAGATCGACGTCAACACCCAACTCGGCGAGTTTCATGGTTGACGCCAGACCCGCCAAACCACCACCGACCACTACCACGCGATGCTGTGCCATTCTTCTTTACCCTCGGTCCCAAGGACCATGCGAGTTTTTCCGTTGTCTACGTTTCGTCTCTTTGCGGCCGAATGCAGGCGGGGACCGCCTTAATCGGTAACCGTGATCCGCACTTCAACCTCATCCGGCACTTCTTCTTCGGCCGATTCCAAACGCTTCTCCGGATTTGGTGTGACCAGCCCAGCCTCGGTAGCCACGTCGTACATCCGGTTTTCGACCTCAACCCATTGTTCAATCTCCTCTTCGCCAGGTGACACGGCCGCCCACCACGCACTCGCACCGACGATCGCCAGACCGATCCCCAGCACAAGGCAAAGCTTACTCGCTCGCTCCTGTGCTTGCGGGGAGATCCAGAGGCCCCAGGTGATCCCAGCGGTCCATAAGCCGTTAGCGAGGTGATAAACACAGGCCATCACTCCGACCAGGTAAAACGCTGGCCACACGTATCCCTGCATCGCGGCAACCAGCGTGCTGGCCGCGTTGTAGGGACGAAAAGTAGCGAAACCGAGCTGTCGGGCAAGCTCGAGGTAAAGCTCCGCGTGAAACCAACCGTGCAAATGCAAGATGTGAAAGAACAAATAAACCAGTGCGATAAACCCGGTCCAACGCTGCCAGCTATATCGCTGGTTGTTCGCGTAATGATATTGGCTGGCATTGGAACGACCGGTGCGGGCGATCCAAACACCCAGCACGGCGTGAAAGATCAGCGGAGCGAAAATGAACCCCCACTCGATCAAGGGCAACAACTTGCCCGGACTATGGATCAAATACACCGATCGCTGAAAGGTTTCCGGCCCATTGAGCAGGCTGGCGTTGGTCAACAGGTGAATCACCATGTAAAGACCAAGGGGCACGATACCGAGCAGCGAGTGGAGCCGCCGGATCGCGAATTCATGTCTCAGCCAAAAGCTGGTCTCGGGGGTGACGGAGACGCTCATCTTGAAGTGTTGCCAGTGTTGTGATGCCGGAGGGTTAACCGCTGGAAACCACGTTCCATAACGGGTTCCACAACGGCAACCGCTTCTGCCGTCGGGGAGCTTGGAGGGATGGTAGCCGCGGGGCGCTGAGGCGGAGCTCGCACCACGCCGCAATCAACAGTCGTTAGGTTAATGCATAACGGCGGTGTGTGAAGTCACCGTTGAACACACCGGAGGGCCCCAGCAGACGGAGCGGCTGCGGAAAGACCCCTTCTCGAAGGACCCCGAATGAACATTTGGTTGCTCGTCTCGCTTGCCGTCGCCGTCGTGCTCGGCTGCATCCTGGTCTTTCGCTTGCACGCCTTCTTGACGCTGATGCTGGCTGGGCTCCTGGTGGCTGCTCTGATGGGAGACGAGGCGGTCAACCGATATACCGAGGTCCAGGTCGCCAAGAACGAAATGACAACCCAGCAGGCCGAGAAATTGCGGTCTGAATCGGCTCTGGTGACCGCTCCGGCCCGCCTGGCAGCCGCCTTTGGGGCGACCGCTGGCGGCATCGGAATCCTGATCGCCCTGGCCAGCATCATCGGCCAGTGCCTGCTGGAATCCCGCGCGGCCGCCGTAATCGTCGATCGATTGCTGCAGCTCACCGGCCCCAAGCGGGCACCCGAAGCGTTGGCCGCGAGCTCCTTTGTGCTGGGAATACCGGTCTTTTTCGATACGGTCTTCTACCTTCTGGTCCCCCTTGCCAAGGCCCTCAGAATCCGCACGAAGAAAGACTACGTCTTGTACCTGGTGGCCATCAGCG
>JARFQX010000870.1 GCA_029287555.1 Rubripirellula sp.
GCTACAGCCGCTACAACGAGTGCATCCCGATCGACGACGCTCGTCGCCTCGCTTTTGGGGCTGTGGCTTATCAGGGTCACGATCAAACGTCGGCCCGCTGCGCCCGCTTCGGGTGACTTCAGACTCGCTTTCTAATCCGAAATCCGTGGTGAACAATTCGTGGTGAACCGGGGATGCAGATCTGATAAAACAGGAGTAAACGGGGAACCGCTGTGAACTACTTCTTTACCCTTGCCCTCGCGGTCTGTTTTTCAGCAACGACGGCGATCGACGACCCGCTGATTCAGAAGCTCGATGCCGAGTATCAGGCCTTGCTCGAGAACGACCCGGCTGCAGCTCAGTTGGTGAAGGCCGAGCAGTTACTCGAGCAAACGAATCAGGGCAGCCGCTGGACCAATTACGTGGCAGCCACAAAGATCATCCGCCAGGTGCGATCCAAGACTGCCGTGCCGCTGTTGTTAAAATACATGATTTCCCATTCCGAATTCGGCTCAACCGGCAGCGTCGAAACTTACGCCCAGACCATCGCGTTGCTTACCGGGAAGGATGTCGGCGATCCATTCGCCGGTGCGGCGACCACCGATCGACCCGCAGCGGTACGCGCATCGGTTGAACGGCTTTACAGGACGTGGTGGTTACCCAACAAACAAAGGCTGACCACTGACTTTGCGAAATGGCCGCGTTTTGAGCTTGAAGAACACGTCGACTCGTTGCTCGAAATTGCGGCGGCAAGCGAAACGTCGTCGGCCGACGAGACGGTCGACGCGTATCGGCTATACCACGTGATCAAGTACGATCTGGACCGAATGATTCGGCCGAGCGAGCGAGGCTGGCTTGATGTCGAGTTGCATCCCGTCATGCTACCGGTCTTTCTGAGCCGGGCCGGTTACCACTCACCATCCGAAGACGCAACAGAGCAGCACCCAGTGAAATTCGCGTCTCCGGGACGCGTGCGATTTGAAGTCGTCGGCTTCCTGTCCAAGTTGCGCCAGGACGGACTCGCCGATCTGTTAGATGAAGTTGCCTCGGACGATCGTCAGGATTCATCCTTCCGGATCGCGTGTGTACTCGCGATGCACGTCGCAGGCGAGGACCTGATGCTGGAACCATGTTTGTCGATGTTAGAAACCGAGCGGCGTTTGGAACCGCGACTGACATTGATCATGTCGCTGATGCTTTGCCGGGATGCGAAGTTGGTCGGACCGACGCTGATCGAACTGCTCGATGACCCCAACCTCCAAATCCGTGCGTCGGCGATCTGCGCGATGTTCGGCTCCCTTCCGCCCGCTGCATTGCCGCAGTTGGAAGAGATGACCACTAGCAACCGGCTGGGACGCTACCGATCATTCCTGCTCGATCTGATTGCTGAGTATCGAAACGACGAAGCGATCCGAATCCTCGGAGAATTCTTGCAAACGGCATTGACCGATCACCGTTATCGGGATGACCTCTCCAACGCGTTGAGCGCGCTGGAGGATGCGTCGGGAATGCGATGGCGGTCAGCCGGAGCACACGACTTCGAATACTATCGCGAGAAATCCGAAGAAGCTGTGAAGTGGTGGCGGAACTGGCAAGCAGAAAAGAAGACTCAGTGGGCCGACGATGAATACAAATCGCTACTGACGGATTATCGCGGCCGCGTCGAGATTCCAACCGATCTGTTGGAGCTCTACGGGCGGTTTGTTGGCGCAGCGCAGAGACCGACCGAAGAGTCGATTCGCGCATTCTGCCTGCCCAATAGCGTAGAAGTCACCGCGAAGAGGCGACCGAGATCGACGTTCGGCTATGGACACGACTTGAACCTGGCGTATCTTCGCCGAGGTTTTTCCGCAAGCATCCGTGACGTACGGCGGGAAACGGACGACGCGTTTCTGATTCGCACCGGCACGTCCTACCTCCGCTTCGTCCGGACGGCTTCGAGCGGCTGGAAGATTTACGACTATGGGGATGAACCGTCGGAGTGATTGTTCCGGTCACTCGCCAAAGCGTGAATTGGTGCCGCGCCCGTGAAGTCGTGACACTCCACCGGCGTGATCCCGCGTGACGAATTCGTCTGAACCGTGCGGTCAGTCGTCAACGTTTCACGTCGACGGGTCTGGCGTCGGCGCTGGGATCGATTCCATGGGCGTTGGGATCGATTCCACGGGCGGCGTGATGATGGCGCCCGGTTCGGCGTACGGCGTGACCGTTCCTTCCATCATCGGGGAATACTCGACCGTCGGTGCCGGATCGAGCTGCACCGAGTCGGCGGTGCTCAAGTTTGCTTCCGCGCAGGTCGTTCCGTCACAGACCGTGGTTGTCGAGCGTTGCCAGCCCCTCCAACTCATCGATCCGCAGCCGGAGATGGTCAGAACGAAAATTGATAACAAATAGCGCACGGCATGATCTCCGAAGATGTCATCAGCATCCGTGCGTTCGTTAGACTCCAGTCCTGTTTGATTCGATTTCGGCATCTGATCCGCTCGGTCTGGAAAGAAAAACGACACATGCGGGTTTGGCCGAATGTGTCGGTTGTGAAATGCAACGACACGACGCTCGACGAAGACCTTCGCCTTGAGACGCGAGGTTCCAAGGTGCGCGTTGTACGGCAGCGATGCCGAAGTCACGCACGACTGTTTCGAAATCGGCAGAGTAAGGAATGTTCACGCCAAAAGCGTTGGAGACGGGGAGTCACAACAAGGAAAAAGGATCGGCGCCGCAGCCTTCAACTTCTTCCCCGCGCGTGAGCGGCTCTCGCGTCCCTGCTTCGTCGTTCGCAAAGCACGCTTGCTGACCCACGAGAATCCTTGAACAACCCCCGGAGGCTGGTTTTCACGGTCCTCGAACTGGCCAGACACGAGTGTCCGGAGGCAGCGTGCTTGTTCCAAGCAAGCCAACACTCGCTGATGATCGGTGCGAGGGCAGTCTATTCGTCGGACGCTGCGTGGTGGGAGACTTCCACCCCGGAACTGGAAAAGGCGATCGCTTGCGTCCCGGCGTTTCCAACCATGACGGTTTCGATCAGAGGGTGATCAACCGTTGATTTCGAGCCCCATCTCACAAGGAAATTGGCCCCCGAACCGCCTGTGCTGTCCTGTCGTTCGATAAGAAACGCAATCGTCTGCAACGGTCCTAACTCGATGAGCCGTTGGAGCTGGGTCTTTGCCAGCTTTCCGCTCGTGTCGTAATACTCGACCGATTCAATGTAGACGGGCTGGTTCGTGTTGACGTTGCGAATGCTGAGAGTTGTCTCGAGTGGGTAAGCGGAGCCGCCTTCATAGTAGATGTGAGAGTAGGCAGGCACATAAACAACGTGGCGCTCGGTCAACTGGTCCGCCGTCATCTCCCCAGCATCGTACTGGTCCAGGTTTGGCGGCTCGTAACTGCGGGGTGGGGCATAGTTGAGTTGATCTTCGATATCTGACAACCTTTCCAGCAGATAGAAACCGCCGAATCCCGTCGCAGTGACCAAGACGGCGGCCAGCAGAAGCTCGCCCAAGTGCTCAAGAGCCCAGAGAAACCAATATGGGTGATCGTTTTCGTTTGTCATCGGTTTACTTCGCGAAAGCGAGGTTCGTGGGTAGGTGTTGAGGATAGCTTGAATACAAACTAGCAGAGGGTGTCCGGGAATTGCGAAGCGGGAGATACTGGCAATTCAACGTGTAGGCCGGCATCAAGGAGCGCAGCGACGCCGATCCGGCAAAGGCTTTCGCTCGGCGTCGAATCATTATTTGGTGCCGGATCGGCGCTTCGCTTGATTCGGCCTACTTCGAATTCCCGGACACCCTCAACTAGCACGAACC
>JARFQX010000877.1 GCA_029287555.1 Rubripirellula sp.
TTGGCCATCGGGATCCCAACTCAATTCCCGAATGTCGAATGGATTGGGAAACTCGCTGTCGTCAATCAATCGAGCATTCCACTCCTTACCGAGCGAAACAAGTACGGGGCGGGGATGATCGAGCCGATCGCCAGGCTTGGCATAGGGGACCGTCAACAGTTGAGCATGAACAGAATCATCCGGAGAAGAATCGATCAAGTGGATCGTTCGATCCTCTCCCGGCACAACATGCATCACGACAAAATGTTGGGAATCGGGTGACCACCAAACCCGTCGACCAAAACGCTGGCCGTCGGCCCCGTCATCCTCAAGAAGCGGAATGGTCAATTCCGTGGACGATTCGGTTTCTCCATCGACGAGGGTCAGCCAATCCTCGCCCAAAACAACGTTCCATCGCCCATCGGGGGACGTCCTTTGTCGACGGCCGACGCGAGCAGGCGAGTCACGTCGGGCACGTGGTGGAGTGGTCGACTCATCGACAATCGCCAGACTTTCCGATGATGATGCGACGAACGAAGCGACCGGTTGCCCAAGTTCGTCCTTGAGCAGCCAAGCGTGGCCCTCATACGTCTGGACCTCGACCGCCTTGCCGGTCTGCAACCGGCCATACCGCCGTAATTGGCCGTCACCCATCACCCAAAAATACTCGAGGTCTCGATCGAGGCGATTCTCAAACCGAAACAGCGTACGCTCGCCGCCACCTCGACTGCGAGCGATGCGCGGCTCGCTACTCAGTCCGACGGCACCAGATTCGGCGAGCTCCGTTGAGGCTTCAGCCAGTGGACCCTCCGGGATTTTGTAGGTCCACGACTTGCTCGCAAACCGAAACGAACACTCCGAGTCATCGAGATCAAACTGCAGCGATCGCAATTCCAACCGATCCGAGTGGGCCTCGTTCTCGCTCTGATCGGTGAGTGCCCGAGCGAGAGCGTCATGATCAAACGCTTCCCGGCGTGTCCCGAGCTCGCAGTCGATGACGATGAAGCGGTGGGCGTCGGGGCCAATATCCACCCGATACCAAAAGGCAGAATCGTCATCGCCAATCCATCGAGGGGTAACCGAATCGGCGAACACCCGGCCGGCAACTCGTGACTCGTAAGTCGTGGCGTGTTCGTACCGTGTTTCGGTTCCCCCAACAGGCAATGGGGCGACCGCGAGGGAGCTCACCAGCAGAGCAAGGCCTAGCGAAGGATTCACAAATAGCCAGCCCCGTGAAACGTCAATCTTCATGCGTTGCTGCTTTCGGTCGCCCATCCTCGAACTCAAATTTGCTGACCCCGCGGGCTCCGCTGGGCAATTGCCCGGTCGCCACGACGTCCTCGACTTCATGTTGCGACGGGTCAAACCGTTGGCTGCTTCGCTTGTCGGTGAACACTTGCTGTGGAACCACGAATTCCTCATCGACCGCGAGCGGAGCTTCTCGGAACAGAAGGTACTGGCCGTTGATGTCGAGGCTGAGACGTGGGATCGGATCGTCGGTCAGGTTTCGGACCACCACCACATCCGCCACGGTGGGGCGGCCGCCGACCGTGTCAACCATTCTCCGGTCCAGCGTCACTTCGACCGGAAGAGGGGGACCGCCAACGCTTTCGGGAAACGTCGAGTAGACAATCAATCCGGTCGCGATCATCGCGAGCAGACTAAGGACCAAACCGAATCTTGAGAGTCGCAGGGTCGGCGCGACCCTCGGCAATTCACCCACCTCGGGAGCCAACGGTGACGGTTCGCTTGCGGGTGATTTCGACATCAAGATGTGAGGGGCGAGAAGCCAGTGGCGAGTGGCGAGTGGCGAGTGGCGAGGCTGGAGCGTGAGAGGACGATCCGCTCCCAACTCGGCTGAACCGCAAACGGATCCGCCGAGGAAACAGCTCGTCAGACCGTCACCACTTCATATCGGCGGGTTCGAACTGACCGCTGACCGAAACGCGCACCGTATACGGCACCTGATCAGCGTAAATTCCAGACACTTCATCGGACTTTCCGCGGATCAGGGCAGCTTCGAGCGGATGTGCCTGCCGAAGGCTGCTGTATTCCGGACTCTGTGAGAACGACATGCTCGACGGCTCGATGCCGAGCCCTTTGAAGGTCGATCGGGCCTCTCGGATGGCGGAGTCAATCGCGATCTGAAAAGCCTTGGCTCGATCCTCATCGCTCACCTTGGCGACGAACAACGCGAGAGGTTCTTGCAACTGCTGGCTGGTCAGACCAATTGGCAGGGAAGAGGACGAGATCGAATAAGATCGTCGCCCGCTTTCGGTTTTGGGCAACAGCGAGGCGAGTTCCCTGAGTTGCTCCTGGCTACGACCGACCGTCTCTTCGTGGTCCTCGCCATCTCGAAGGACGAAATCCGCGACCACGAAACACTTTGCTGCGAACGTCGGTTTCACCTCACCACGCAGCGAGCTGATCGACGACGATTGATTGGGCCCGCAGTGGAACCCGAATACCTTTAGTGACCCGTCGATCGACCCCATCTGCTCAACACGTTCGACGATGGACTGACGCACGGTACGCAGGTTTTCGGTTGCCTCCCAACCCGTCTCGGCAATCACCTTGATCGGAACGCTGAGCCGAAGAAGGGTCGGCTTCAAATTCACCGTACCGGTTGCCGTAGCCCGGATAGAAGACGTGCGTTCGGTCGTCTGACCGCGAACAATCGACTGAAATCCACCTAGAAGGAGCCCGATCGCCAGAACTCGGCATGCTGGGGAAAACATTGTCGTGGACATGACACGATCCGCTTGGAGGTTCGAAAGCCGTCAGCCGAACAACGATTATAGCCATTTCGAACGGCTTCTCGAGCGGCTTCACTTCGATCCTCGATCGTTCGGGCTATCGAGCCCGTTTACATTTGGCACCCGCCACCGCAACAACGTGGTGCCCCGCAGTCTCCCTCACCCGCCATCGGCAGAGACGCCTTGGAGCTCATCGAGGGTGCTGCTGGAACGCTCAGGACCCGTTCCAGCTTTTTCGAACCGCACTCCGGACAA
>JARFQX010000947.1 GCA_029287555.1 Rubripirellula sp.
CGCCATCCCCACGCCGTAGAGGTAAGGGTGGTCCTGAAGAATGCTGATCTCGCCGCGAATCGCTTCGAGCGATTGGCCCACTTGAAAAGCATTGCCGCCGCCGAAACTGGCCCCGATGCACAAGACCATGAAGATCACGGATAATACCGTACCGAGCGGTCCCAGACCGATCTCGCCAAGGCCCGTCTTGAGATAACGCATCGGGCCGCCCAGCACGTGACCGTCCGCATCACTGACGCGGAACAGTTGGCCCAAGGTGCACTCGGCGAACTTTGCCGTCATGCCCAAAAATCCGATCACGATGATCCAGAGCGTCGCACCGGGTCCGCCGGTGCCAATCGCGATTGCCACGCCCGCGATGTTGCCCAGGCCAACGGTCGCCGAGAGCGCCGCCGAAAGGGCCTGGAAGTGCGAAACCTCGCCCGGTTCGTCCGGGTCGTCGTAGACACCACGGGTCAAATCAATCGCGTGGCGGAAAGCGCGGAAATTGATGAAGCCCATCCGCAGCGTTAAAAAAGTCGCTCCAAACAGCAACCAAACGACCACGAAAGGCACCGAGATACCATCCGGATAGCTGCTCGTTACCAGCCAGCCGGGATGAACAACCGCCTGGCCATCGGCATCCATTTCCGGGCCACGACGGGGACCGGAATGAAAGTCATAGAATAGCACCTTCTCGATCGGCGCTACCACGTACTCGCCAAAGCTTTGATCCACCGACTCGATCCAACCCGTCTCGGCCACTGCCTCGGCTTCGGTGGTCTCGGTGATCGGCTCGGTGATCAATTCGGGTTCAGCCTGATCGGCGGGGGCTGTCGAATCGGCCCCTGACGGATTGACCGACGTTGGTCCATCGACCGACGCGACCGGTGCATCGGCGGGCGTCGGCACGTCGCTTTGCGCCTCGGCGGCATTCGCCGATCCCAACCAGACAAGCAACAACGAACTGGCGAGGGCGGCAGCAACCAATTGAGCGCGGATGGCGGGCATGGGGCGTACTCACGGACGGCGATCTTTGCCCGGATCGATCGCGGCCCGAGTCGACAAGGGGCGAGCGACACGGGCCGGGTCAATCGAGGCCGGGCAGGGAAGGAAATAGCTTGCGACCAGCAGCAATTGGGGGTGCGAACAAGCTAAGGTCTTCGAACCGAGAAATCGACACCAAAGAGGAGAACAGAGGTCGCTGGGCAGTCGTTTTTTAAAAAATTCACCGGACCTGTTCGATTTCGCTCCCGAAGGACGCCCCTACCAGTAACGAGGGAACCACTCTCCTGCCCGAGGCTCGCGGCGGAGGCTCAGGGCCCTTGCATCGATCTTGGCACCGTCTGGAAGATGCCACGGGGCGGGAAGCCAAGCCCAGAGCGAGCAGTTGGCCAGCCGAGGGACTTGGGAGAAGTGCGCCGCCCAGAACATAAGTTGCCCGCTAGACAGGTTGCCCGCTAGACAAGCCGCCAAGAAAACGAATCGAAGTGGTCAGGGGCGGGCTCGAACCGCCGACACCGGCCTTTTCAGGGCCGTGCTCTACCAACTGAGCTACCTGACCTTATCGATTCGGGATATTGTTCTGCTCACGATGGAAAACTAGCAGAAGCCAACCACGCGATCAATTCGACGCGAAGCGATCGTAGGGTATGATGCGTCAAGTCGTCAATCGGTTCGCCAAAGGCTCCGGCCCGCATCATTCTGGCGGACGAGTCCAGGGAATCGGGGTTCGCGAGATTGATCGAGCCGAGCCGGGATCAACCGGTTGGGGGGTGGAGCGTTTCGTTTCGTGGGTAGCGAGATCCGGAAGGAGCGAAACCCTGTTGGGTGTTAGGTTTTTCAGATCAGGATTGAAGATGGCAGGATTTGGCAACATCCGATTTTGCGGTGGACCGTGCTTAGCAGCGGGATGGTGCTACATCGTCGCGTTGGCGGTCATGCTTGGGGGCACCGTCTTTCCAGGGACCGCTTTGGGCTACACCCCCAACGGACCAGTTGTCACGAAGATGGTCGACCGCGCGATCGAATACCTTGAGACCCTCCCGCGCGATCGCTTGGGTGGCGATCCCAGGGGATTCAGCGGGCAAGCTGGCGAGATCGTCTTGATTGCTTACGCCCATCACAAGGTTCGGCACGATCCGGAGCATCCCCTGGTCAAGCGAGGGATCGATGTTGCCTTGCGGATTGTTGACGCCTTGCCGGAAACCGGGGAGCGCGGCAACAAACGCAACTACGAAATGGCCGTTTCCGTGTTGCTCTTCGCGGAGGTCGACGCCGAGCGCTACAAGAACGAAATGCGCACCGTCCAGAAGTATCTGATGGAGTGGCAGTTTCCCAACGGACCGTTTGGCTACCACGGGGACAAGGACGGCGACGTCTCTCAGACCCAATATGCTTTGTTGGCGATTTGGACGCTCGACCGAAATGGGATTCCGCTGGACTATGGAAAGGTCGTTGAAGCCACGCAATGGTTGTTGCGAGTCCAGGACGTTGGAGGGTCCTGGCCGTACAAAGGACGCGATCCCGGCATCGGACGTCCTAACATCACACAGGCCAAACCCGACATGTCGATGGGGCTCGCCGGGGGCAGCAGCATCTTGATCGCGGGGGATGCTCTCCGCTTATGGGGCGAGACGGTGGATGACGCCGACCCGGGTATTCCGGGGTTGCCCGAAGCGATCAAGGTCTACAAAGAAGACACCAACGTTGTCCGTCGGCGTCGTGCCAACATGTCCCAGGAACCCATTAAACGTTCGGTCGCCTTGCTCAATGCCTGGCGCAAAGCCAATCCCTACGAGCGAAAATCGATGCTCGATTGGTACTACTACCAGCTCTACACGTTGGAGCGTTATGAGAGCTTCTACGAGATCGCTCACGGTTTGCCCAAGGACTCCAGTCCCGCCTGGTACAACCAGGGTGTTGATGAGCTCCGCTCTATCCAGAGTCCTGAAGGCGGGTGGACCGACCGGTCCAATACTCGGCCAGCGGTGAGCACGGCATTCGCCATTTTGTTTCTGATTCGCAGCACTCAAAAGACCATCTTCACGATGAGCCAAGGAAGCCTCCAAGGTGGGTACGGTCTTCCCAAGGACACCACCGACATTCGGGTCGAGGGGACGCAAATCAAGGGTCGTCCGATCGCTGCGCAGGTCACCGACATGTTGGATATCCTCGAGAAAGACGGAGCCGGGGAAACGGAAGGTAAGTCGATTCCGGATGACCTCGAACTCGCCAGCGATCCCGATGCCCGCGCCGCGCAGCTTGACCGTTTGGAGCGGTTGGTCCGTGGCAGCCGATCGTGGCAGGCCCGTCGCGTGGCGGCGAAGCTGTTGGGCCGCAGCGATGAATTGCGAGTCGTCCCGTCCTTGATTTACGCCTTGAGCGATCCGGACGAACCGGTTCGCCGCTTCGCGCGAGATGGCTTGAGATTCCTGAGCCGAAAATTTGATGGGTTCGGGATGCCCGACCGCCCCAACCAGGCCGAAGTCGAGAAGGCCCAACAGCAGTGGCGGGACTGGTACCGCAGCGTGAATCCGAAATACGTTTTTTTGGATTACGACCTCTAATCCCTTAACGCCGGTCTTTGGTCCTCCCCGCTCTCGTCCGAAACCCAGCAAAGGTCTCCTCCGCATGGCATCGGTGATTCAATCCGACCCAGCATCCAGCTCCGACCCAGCATCCAACCGGGAACCCGAACAAAGTCGGATCGCCGAGCGGTTGCAGGAGCGCGAGAAGCTGCGCACTAGTCGGTTCGACATCGTCACGTCATTCTTCATGGCCCTCATCCTGTTCATCGGCACCTTCGTGCTGATGTTGTTCATCATCTGGTTGACCACTCGCTGGTCCTTTCCGCCGCGACCGATCGAGCCGATCATTGAGAACCCGGCCGGCCGGGGCGAGAACCCCGAGGGCTTCGAACGCGACTTTGAGCCCCCCGGCGCGGAAGAAGTCGAGGAACTGATGGAGCCAACCTTGCAGGACACACTCGAGGCGGTCACCGACGCGGTGAGCTCGGTTGCCGGTTCGCTCGTTACCGCCGATACCCAGGCCACCGCGACCACGGCTGGGTCCGGTGCCGGTGACAGTCGGCCACCCGGGCCGCTGGGCGAGGGGGAGGACATCATTCCCCGCTTTGAAAGATGGCAGCTCAACTTCACCGCTCGTGACATTGGCCAGTATGCCCGACAGCTGGATTTCTTTGGCATTGAATTGGGAGCGATTGGCGGTCCGATT
>JARFQX010000957.1 GCA_029287555.1 Rubripirellula sp.
CCCAGCATCCAAGACTCAAGACTCAAGACGCCCCTATCGGGACATCT
Organism: Rubripirellula sp.; assembly: GCA_029287555.1. Taxonomy (GTDB): domain Bacteria; phylum Planctomycetota; class Planctomycetia; order Pirellulales; family Pirellulaceae; genus Rubripirellula. The sequence goes on from JARFQX010000957.1 coordinate 48, forward strand.
GAAACGTTCCGCGATCGTTCCCGCTTTGGAAGTGGGCGTGAAAGTGATGCGGGGTCACCGTCGCGTTCATGCGGTAAGTGCCAATCAGAGGCAAACGTTGGGAAGAGCTGTACTGGTCACAGCTGCCGGGAACCCGCTCGAGTGTCGCGGGGTAGGCGAATGGAAAGACCACGAAGAAGCGGCCCACGAAGACGGCTCGATAGGTGTCACGGTCGAGTTGGCGAATGTGAGCCTTGAGTGGGCCCTTGTGCCCGGTCGACTCGCTGGTCCAACGTCCCTTCCAGCGTCCCACCGGCGAAGCAGCCCGGGCGGAAGTGGACGCGATCGCGACGGTTAACAAGGCCGCAACGACCAGCAGCTTGTTTGCTCGCAACATCTCGGAGTACCCAATCTTCGAAAGCGGAAGGAGATCTGACTTCCTGGAATGATAGGTTCCGACAATCGACCAGCAAAGAAAACCGCCGCGATTCCAAAGCGTAACCGCGGCGGATGGTGAGGCTCGTAGGGCATGCTCCGCGCCCGGCGTCGCGCCGGGTGCAAAGCAACTCGATGGGACCAAGGCTGCGAGAAGAGGGGGTGCAGAGAGGAGGTGCAGTTGTGAATTGCAAGTCGCGGTCGTGCTCAGTCGATCGCGACGGTGCTCGTGCGCGAATCAATTGACCCGAGCTTTACCATCCTATTCGATGACGAGCACCGTTTCGCTGAGCACGAGGAGTTCCGCACTGTTCCACAATCGCGCACGCTTATTCAGTGATGGCGATACCCGCCACGCAGCCTGTGATGGCCGTGGTGGCGATGGTGTCCGCCTGGATAGTAGTCGAAATGGCCTGGGATCAGGTGGTAGTGACTACGGTGTCGAATGATCTCTCGCGGGTGATAGCGGTAGTGGCCGGGCGAGTAAAAGGATCTGTAGGGAGTTGCGATCCCGTGTCCGTAGATCGAGCGATAGCCGGGGCTGTAGAAGGAACGGTAAACCGGATAGCCGCCACCAACTCGAATGCTAATCCCGCGACCTGCGTAGATTCCGAAGTCGGCATGCGCCTGGTTTGAATCGACCGCACCCACCGTTCCGATCGCTAAAACCGGAGCGAGGATCCATTTTGTAAACGACAGCATGATTGTTGGACTCCATTTCTTGGAAAGGCGTGCGAGGAGGCCGTGGACGGGACAAGACCGATCACTCGCATCTGCGGGAGCATGGAAGCGTCGCGAACGCCATGCCAGCGAGCATCGCACCGATCACACGAGGAGCCCGATCGCGAGAAAAACCAACAAATACCTGCCCGATGACGGGGAATTCAGCAGGGAAAGCTGCCTCTTTGCACGGCACGCCCGTTGAGATCAGATTGAGCACAGGCTGTGTTCAATCCGGTAACAGCCGTTTCCCTGTCGAGTCACTTTCGATCGTCCGAACCAGCGATGCTGGGCTTCGGGCCGAGCAGCCCTCGGCGGCTACGACTTGACGATGTCCCGCATCTTCGGTTCCAGATAGCTCACCGTCGAATTCATGCTGGCGAGATTCCCGTAGTCCTCTTCGGGGATTTGCACGCGATGTCGTTTGCGAAGCTCCATCACGATGTCAAGAAAGTCCATGCTGTCGAGCTCCAGTTGATCGCGAAAGGCTTTCTCGTCATCCAAGCCTTCGAGGTCTTCATCCGGCGAGATGTCCTCGAGGATGTCTAGGATCTCTTCGCGAATTTCTGCTGGTGTCATCGATTCAGTCTCTCCGATTTGTTCTTCTTCGTTTCCCGTGTCGACTTCGAGCCCGACCATCCATCGGACGGAGAGGCTTGGGGGTGACCCTTTCGAGTTGAGGGATCGCGGCACGGGGCCATCTAAAGGCACGATGCCATCTAAAGGCACGGGGCCATCTAAACTCGAGCGATGATGACCACCGAGTTAATCCCTAACATGCCAAAAGAATTGTTTAGGACATAGTCCACGCGCGCCGCTTCCTGCGACTCGTTGAGAACCAATCCTGGGATCTCGCAGTCAGGATCAAGCTCGTCTACGTTGATGGTGGGGTGGACCACGCGATCGCGGAACGACGCGAGGTTCCCGGCCAACTCCAGCGCGCCGGCAGCTCCCATGGCGTGGCCGATATAGCTCTTGGTGTTGTTGATGCGGGTGTGTCGGCTTTCGCCGAATACGGAGCGAAGGGCCGCACATTCTTGCGTGTCACCGCTGCTCGTTCCGGTCGCGTGGGTGCTGACGACATCGATTTGGTCCGGCTCCAATCCGGCTCGCTTCAGAGCCATCCGTACGCACTCCGCTTGCCGCTGTGGATTGGGGAGAACAAAGTCAGTCGCATCGGTGTTCATCGCGTAACCGACCAGTTCGCCGTAAATCTCGGCGCCCCGAGCTTTGGCGTCGCTGAGTCGTTCCAGCACGTAGAGGCAGCCGCCTTCGGCAACGACAATGCCATTGCGTCCGATATCGAACGGTCGAGATGCCTGCGCCGGATCTTGATGACTCGCCAAGGCGTTCTGACTGTTAAAGCTCGCGAAGATGCCGAAGGTGTGGATGCTCTCGCTCGTGCCACCCGCGATTGCCACGTCGCATTCGTCCAGCCGAAGCATTTGGGCGCCCTGGATGATGCCCGCGTTTCCCGCAGCACATGCTGCCCCGATCGTATAGTGCGGACCGGTGATTCCCATGTTCAAGGCAATCTCACCGGCCGGATTGTTCGCGACCGTCCTGGGATTGTGATGGTGGGACCAACAACTCGTGTCGTAGTCGAAGCCCTTGATCACGTAGATTTCGTTTTCGGTTTCGACGTTGCCGTGTTCGGTTACGCCGACATAAATCCCCACCCTCGATTTGTCGACGTTTTCCCAATCGATCCCCGAGTGCTTAACGGCCTCGTTGGCGCAGTACACACCCACGCTGCCGGCACGCGTTCCGCGGCGGACATCTTTTTTGCTTTGGTAGCGACGCAGATCAAAGTCGCAGATGCCCGCGAGCGTCTTGCCGAAGTAGCGAATCTCATACGGCTGCACGCCGCTTCGTCCCTCCAGCAGGGATCCGCGGAACGATTCCCAATCGTTTCCATTGGGCGCGGTTAATCCGATCCCAGTGATGACGATCCGTTGATCATCCGACAACAAAGAGGCGCGGTTTGGAGCGATCACAGTATTTGACAATCTTCGATCGAGAATGCCCGCTCGAAGAAGCTAGCTCCTTCGATCCGTTGGGCAATAACCTGTCCACCTGTCAGGCTTCGAACCCGAACAAAGTAACCCGAAAAAGGCTAACAATGCCAACCAAAACTGACAACGCCCTGGTCCGATTTCCCCAGTTCTAACTGTCAGTTTACGTCCCGGTCCGCCACCACGGGCTCGTCCCGGGCCGTTACGAAAGAGGGATCAACGGGATGTCGGCCGAGAAAAATCCCGACC
>JARFQX010000300.1 GCA_029287555.1 Rubripirellula sp.
TCGACGGGGCAGCCCTTTCAACTCGCAAGATTCGCGACTGGAGGGTGAAAACCGCGTACACTGGAAAAGGGCGGCTTTCGGGCTGGCCTCGTACTCCTAACTCCTACTCGTACTCGACTATGACGCTCTCTCCCGAACCGAACGCCCCCCCCACCGGGAGTGGACCGGGCGATGACGAACCTGTGGTGGCAGAGCAGGTTTTGCCTGCACCGGATGCCCCGCGGGTTGCAGGCGAATTGGTCAGCGAAGCGAACGTTGGCGGCGATCCCCGCGCGCGCTGGTGGACGCCTTTGGCGGTAACGGCCATCTCCTTGGCCGCATTCATTTTCACCAGTGGCCTGATGGCGGTGGTAGCTTTGGTGCTGGTTCACGGTTCGATCAATGTCGAGATCCTGCGGGATCCCGATTCGCTCAAACAAGTCTCCGAGTCGCGGTTGGGTTTATTCATCGTGATTGTGATTCCACAAATCGCGCTGGTGATTCCCTGTATCGCGGCCGCGTTGCTTTCCCCGGTGCCGACGCGAGAACGCCTGGGGCTGGTGAAGGGAAACTGGCCCGTTTGGACCTGGTTTGCTGCGGCAGCTGCGACGCCATTGGTCGGGATGGTTTCCGGCCTTGTCGTCGGAATCTTCTTGGATGAGAGCGACGCATTGAAGCAAATGACGGAGATCTTCCGTGAGCATGGTCAAAGCGGTTTCCTGTTTCCGCTTGCGATGATGATTGGAGCGACTCCGGCGATCTGCGAGGAGTTGCTGTTTCGAGGTTACATTCAAACCCGTCTGGCAAAGTCCTTCGGGCCGATCCTGGGTGTCGGCATTGCCTCGCTGCTATTCGCCGCTTTTCATCTGGATCTCGTACACGTGGTTGCCGTCTTTCCGCTCGGCCTCTTCTTGGGATGGGTTTCGTGGCAGAGCGGATCGCTGTTTCCTGCTATCCTGGGCCACTTCGTCAACAATGTGATCAGCGTGGTGGGCGTGGTGTTGGCGCCGGAGGACGAGCCGGAGATGCTGGCCTTGCCCGCGGTCGCCTTCACTCTGGGGATCCTTTTGGTGGGGATCGCTGGGATGGCGGTCGTTGCGGTCGTCTCGGTTGCTTACCGTCGTTCGGGCTCCCCGGCGGGGCCGGCTCATCAGACGCAGTTGGCCTGAACACACAACCCGCGGGTGACGCAACATGTTTTCGCTACGACTCGGTTTTGACCATCCGGGTTACCTGTGGTTGCTGCTCGGTTTGCCCTTGCTGTGGTGGATCGGCTATCGCTCGCTCGCGGCGTTGGGTTCGTTTCGTCGGTTTCTCGCGTTGGTCTTCCGAACTCTGGTCTGGCTAACGATCGTTTTGGCGCTGGCCGGTGTGCAATTGGTGTGGGTCAGCGACCGAGTCACGGTGATGTACCTGCTCGACCAATCCGAGAGCATCCCGCAGGCAAAGCGACAAGTGATGCTTGATTACGTGATCCGCAGTGTTCGTCGGCACCGGGATCGGGCCCGCGAAGACCGAGCGGGGATTGTCGTTTTTGGCCGCGACGCCTCGATTGAGATCCCGCCCTTCGACGACGACATCCCCGAGTTGCGGCGACTGGAAAGTCTGCGCGGGCGTGCTGACGCGACCAACCTGGAAACGGCGCTCAACTTGGCCCAGGCCTCGATGCCGGAGGACACGTCACGTCGGATCGTGATTGTCACCGACGGGAACGAGAATGTCGGCCAAGCACGCAAGTTGGCCGCTCGCGTCGCCGATGCGGGGATCGGCATCGATGTCGTTCCCGTGATGCTCGAAGCGGGCAGCGAAGTGCTGGTCGAAAAGATCGACTTGCCAAGCAACATCCGTCGCGGGCAACCGTTCGAGGCACGGGTTGTCGTGAACAACTACACCGAAGGCAGCCAGGGCGAACCGGTCTCGGGAAAGCTACGAGTGAAACAAAAGGTCGGCGGTGAAGAGGAGCTGTTGCTGGAGTCACCGATCACGCTCGATCCCGGGAAGAACGTCTTTCCTCTCCGCTACCAGATTGACCAGCCCGCGGCCTACATCTACGACGCCGAGTTCATTCCGGACACGGACCAGGACGACGGGTTGCGGCAAAACAATAGCGCCACCGCCTACACGTACGTGCGGGGCAAAGGCCGCGTTCTGGTCATCGAAGATCGGGGGAAACTTGGCGCCTTCGACCTGATGATCGAATCACTGCGTGACGCCAACATTGAAGTTGTCGCTCAACCCAGTGACGAACTGTTTGGGTCACTGGCCGAGTTGCAGGCCTACGATGCCGTCATCCTCGCCGGCGTTCCCCGTGTTTCGGAAGGCAAAGAACAACTCACGTCCTTTACCGATGAACAGATCGAGATGCTGGTGAGCAACACACAGCAACTCGGTGCCGGCTTACTGATGATCGGTGGTCCCGAGGCCTTTGGGGCCGGTGGTTGGATCGGCACCAAGATCGAAGAAGCCATGCCGGTCGACTTCAAGATCAAGAACACCAAGATCCAGGCGGTCGGTGCGCTCGCGTTGATCATGCACGCGAGTGAAATGGCCGAAGGGAACTACTGGCAGAAGGTCATTGCCAAGGCGGCGATCGAACAACTCGGGCCCGCTGATTACGGCGGCGTGTTGCACTGGACGATGCGTGGGGACGCGTGGTTGTGGGGTGGAACGCGTGGATTGCTGGAGGTCGGGCCGAACCGCAAAGCGATGTTGGCGGCGATCGGGCGGATGACGCCCGGTGACATGCCGCAGTTTGATCCGGCGATGAGAATGGCGGTGGCCTCGCTTGCCCGTACCCCCGCTTCGATCAAACACTGCGTGATCATCAGCGACGGTGATCCCAGCGATCCGTCCCCCGCTACGATCTCGTCCTTTAAGAGCAACAACATCACGATCAGTACCGTTGCGGTCGCTTCGCACGGATTGACCGAAAGTCGTCGCTTGCAAGGCATCGCGCAGGCAACCGGCGGAAAGTATTATGCCGTTTCCAACGGTCGGGCGCTTCCCCGCATCTTTCAACGTGAAGCGAGACGAGTTTCCCGCCCGCTGGTCTATGAACCTGACGGCGGTGCCGTTCCGGAGGTGATCTTTCCGCACCCGATGCTCGATGGCGTCGATCGTGTGCTGCCTCCGATCCGCGGCTTCGTGTTGACGCAAACCAAAGAGAGTCCGCTCGCCCAGGTCTTGATTCAATCGCCCAAGCCCGACTCGCCCGAGAACGCGACCGTGTTGGCAGTTTGGACGTACGGCCTGGGACGCACCGCCGTGCTGACGACCGATGCCGGCGCACGATGGGCTTCGGAGTGGACCGAGTGGGAAGGCTACGACAAGTTCTACAGCCAACTCGTTCGATGGCTGATGCGTCCGACCGGCGACACGGGAAAGTTCACGATCGCCACCCAGGTCCGCGACGGAGAAGTCCAGGTGATCGTCAATGCTTTGAACAAGGACGACACGTTCTTGAATTTCCTCGACATGAA
>JARFQX010000039.1 GCA_029287555.1 Rubripirellula sp.
GCGGTCAAATCCGAATAGCCCATCTTCTTCAGTATCACGCCGATCAAGAGGACAATCGGCAAGCACATCAATGCGATGATGGCGAGTTCAGGGACGCTCAGGCCAAACACAAGAGTGCTTTCATTTCCTATGTTGGGATTCAAGACGCGCGGCCTTCAGGAAGCGCGCAGCCATAACCGGGAATTTTCCTCATTTCAGATTCTGACTTCTGTCACGGCTTCGAGGGAACGATTGACCGTTGCAACGGTAATTCTGCAGTCATTACGCCCTTGGCAGAATCGACGCCACTAGAAGAAGAAGTTGATCGAGAGGATATGGTTCAATCCATCCAAGCCGCCTCGGCGGTTGATGAATTGGTTCAGGTATCCTACTTCCGTTCGGACTGCCGCGCGCGGATACCGCTTGTAACCAAAGCCGATGAAGGCCCGGTTCTGATTCAAACCTGTGTTCGCGCCCCAATCGGTGTCGTTGAGATGAAAGAAGACCTCGTCCCACAGGACAAGCGACCATTGAGGACAATGGCTCAAAATTCGCTGCCCACGTGCGAACTGTCGCCAGCGCAAACCAACGTCGTCGCCGATTTCGACCCAACGTTGTTCAATCCGGCTACGGTGCAGAAACCGCCAGTCGCCAATCGAGGGCGTGGCCGTCCATTGTTGCCAAGAGCGATGCTCATCGAAGTCGTCACCAGTCACCGGAGATGTGCGAATCCAAGCGTAGCCGGCCCACAAAGTCTGCTCCTCGGCCAGTGCGCACCCCAGACCCGGCCGAATGATGCTCTGATTAAATCCGTTGCGATCGTCGCGCAGACGGTAGTGCGTATCGAACCACCAGCGAAAGGGCGAGTCATCATCAAGCGACTCGAATTGGCCGTTGCCAAGAGCGGCAAACCACAGTCCCGTGTCTTCCAGGGTCTGCGCAGCGACAGCGCGTGTTGTCCCGACGGCCAATGTCGTGAGTAACAATGCCAAGGAGAGTGCTCGTACCATCACACCAATCCGGAGAATTTCGTTCCGGTGACGATACATGCCGAAGACACCGGCTCCGTCAGCCCATCGGCAATTGAATTGAGACGAGTTCATCAGAAGTAGGCTCCTGGGCCTAAGAAAGCACCATCAGTTACGTTAGCGGTAGTGGCAATGACGGTTGCGCCATGGTAGACAGCGCAATACAGCTCATCGCTCACGGACGTTGTCACATTGAGCGCAACCAATTCGCTAACCGAAGCGCCAAGAAATGAGGTGCATTCCCCTGTTCTTTTTCTTCCCCAAACTGATCCGCTCGGCCACTTCGCTGAGCAAGCGTTACGGCTTCGAGGCATTTCCTCGGAATCTGGTCCAAGGTCCTGCTTGGCGAAAGGGCTGGTAATCCTCTGTTGTCACAATTTGCTTGATCCGATTTGGCCGCAAGCAACGTCGATCAGATGGACAAGGCTTGGCCACTTTGGGTTGCGCTGCACTCCGGGATGCCATTTCGCTTAGGTCCGTTTGGGATCTTCTTTCAGTATCCCATATTGCCGTGATTGGGAGTTATGCTGACTGGATTTGGTTTGGCTTTCGTGTTTGAGTGGCCACCGGATTTCCGAAGCAGATTTCTGTTCAGGTGCGGGATGGTGCTGACCTTGCTATTCTTTGCTTTGCGTTTCCTGAATGACTAAGGCGACCCGAACGGCTGGGTCGTCCTCTTCGACGTAGCAATGCTAGAGTTGCTGCTTCTGGCCGATCTGGAGTAAGAATACAAAGGCGTTAGTACAAGAACCACGATTCGGGATCAGGCTCTAAGTAATTGCACGCTGACATGGAAGAGAATCCCCGCTTTTGGAAACCTGCGGCCCACCGTATGAATTTTTGGCAAAATGCGATTTTTGGCTGCCAGCTATAGCTCAGCTACGCTCGGAAAATCCACTAAATTAGGGTTTGACGTTGCACACTCGTATTCAGTTAAGACGACGTCGGAAAAGAGATTGTCAACATGCCACGAAGTACAGCTTTGCTCGCAGGCACGATTAGTTTACTGCTTGCCGGATCGGCTCGCGTAAGTGAGGCAGGAGTATTGCATGGGGTGGATCTGAGTTTTTCAAGCTCAAGCCCCGATTTTGAAGTTTTTCCTCCGCCGTTGAATGGTATTTCCAATATTGGTTCGGCAGCTTCTCCGGAAATGTCAATCGACGGTGATTTGGTCAAGAGTGGGTTCGTCGACACACGCGACGGATTCGCACTCGGAATTGGTGTAAATTATTTCAGCAAGCCGGGATCTGATGAAGCGAATGTTCGCGCGCTCGCTGCTACTGCCTTTACAGTACAAGGTGGCTCGCCCGTTCCGATCCCGGCGTCCGTCCGACTATCGGGCAACTTTCAGGGTGACCTTTTCAATCCTTCATCGGCGGCAGACATTCAACTCCGAGTTTACGATTTCGACCCCAATGATCTGGAAGGTTTCGATGGCGGCGATTTCGTCGGTATGGACGTTCGTTTGCCATTCGACCTCCAATCTCAAGTCGGATTCAGCAAATTTAGACGTACTAGCGATAGCCCGTTTGACGAATTGCTTGGCGAAGGTCTGTGGACCGCCTCCGAAACGCTTGACTTTGCCTTGCCCGCACCGGGCAGGGGTATCTTTATAGAATTATGGGGCGTCTCGAACATCGAACCCGAAAACGGTGGTCCGAACAACGGTTTTGATTTTCTCAGCACCGCAACGCTTGACATCAATGTCACCGGGCGTCACGGTGACTCTGGCCACAGGTCAAGTATTTGGTCAATCGAGTAACGTCGTCCCCGAACCCGCCACGTTCACCGTCTGGTTGATACTCGGCATGTGTGTCGTTAGTGCTAGTCACTGGAGACAAAGATGGAACGCCTCTGCTGCGTAAAAACGGATGGCAAAGACGAGATAGGCAAGGTCATCTTCGGCTTGCTTTCTTCGTGCTTCGTTTGACGGTACGGCGACTCGACCGGCTGCAATGGCCAGCTGTTCCCAATCCTCTCTATCTTGAAGAGAATTCGCTTCGCCAAGTTGGTCCGGACACCTCAGCCGGCTCACCGTTGTCGTTGCAGTTTCCTCAGAATTTGGTCCGGATTTCGAGAAGACTGCATCGAAGCGATTTCGCTACGACGCATAGGCCGATGCGACACTTCAATTTTCAAAACACGCGACTTCGCGACTCGGGTGGGTCGATTTGTTAGCTCAACTAATTGGAATTAACGTGTCGAGGTGATGTCATCGATGTCTTGCGATTTCTTACGATCGAGTTGAAGGCGAATAATGTCCTTGGCGTCGAAATCGAGTTTCTTGAAGTCGATTTGCCGCACTCGACGATTGTGCATCGTGTGATATTGCAGTACCAAGTTTTCGGTGTCGTAGACGGTTGTCCAAATCGTAGAGCTTCGCATTCCTTCTGGGTCCGATTCCCCTGACCCTTCGGCCGACGCACCGACAGAAAGGTTAAAGTTGTCGAGGATCCGAAACATTTCATACATCGTTTCTTCGCCGTCGGGGGTCTCACGAGCCGTCGCGGCATAGGAAAGTGTTTGCCAGCGGCAATCGTCACGTTGGCGCCGTCGATTCTTGTCACAAGGAAGTTGTCCGACCGGAATTTCAATTCGGCATCGCAATAGGATTCCAGCAGCAAACGCAAATCCGTAGACCGGGAAACATGTGCCGAGATGATTCTCAATAGCCTTGGATCGGTGTTTCTGGTTGCCCGAGCGTGAAACTCGCGCTTCCTTGTTGAGTGTATTGGCGCTTCCACATAGCTGATCCAAGCCGCAACCGGACGCGGCATTGTGTCGTTGGCAACGAGGGGCGGAGCTTGCAGAGCAAGAAGAAATGTTGACATCGCAAGAACCGTCCGGATAGCCATTGGCACACTCCTCTAAAAGCTCACATCTGTCGGCAACGAACATGATCAAGCGGTCTGAGCACTCGGACATACTACCCAAGGCCACTAGAGGACTCGCGTGCATCATACCATCGTACTGCAGGAAAACTCGATTGACCACCAAGCGGCTGGTAGTCAACGAGCACACCAAGGTTACCGAAGCATGCCAAGACCATGTTCTTTGGTCTCCCGGTTCTCTGTGGCGATTCCGCCGCGCGCATCGATCAGTGTGGATACGGGCAAATTAGTGTTTTCCCGACGGTGAGGGTTGTCGACCACTCATCAGCTTTGATTAACACTAATCGGATGACCGGGGACACCTTTGCGATCCATCCCTTTCAGGCGAGCGACCGACAGGCGGCTCCGACGAAGGCAGGCTCGACCGGAGCTGTTGACCGATGATCTGACACCAAGAAACTTGATACAAAGTGCTCACCCGCTACTTGCCGGACCACGGACTTCATAGTCGAGTACGAGCACGGTAGTGCACTTCGTGCCAGAACGGTACGGATCACGTGGTCGCGGCGAACGACGCACCACTTCCAAAAACTCAATTCGGCGACTCACGTGCATCCGATGGTTCGCCGCCATTCTGGGTTCGAGCTTGCGAAGACGGATGATGCCGAAGAACCTGAATACTTGTCTCACTATCCAATCCCAGCAGAGAAATTGCTACGACGTCGCCATCCTCTTCAGCGTGGAGAATTGTGATTTGTTTCTGTTCCAGCTTGAACCTGAAAGTGAGATGCGTTGAGAGTGCCATTGGGCCACTTTTAAAGCGAAACAAGTGTGGCCCAGGTTTGCCTTCGTTCATGAATCTGTCTAGGTTTTTGGCGAGCTGCGTTTCGCCAATCTTATCTGTATACCATTTCACGATCTCTTGGAAACTCGTGACATTTGCGTCGACAACTCTGGTCGTGCATTCGAACGGCCTGACCCCGTCAACATCGGCAGCAAACGAATCCCTCGTCATTGCCGAATTGAAATCAGCTTTCGTGGGGGATGGCGGAATAGAGACCGGGTACATCCACGGTTCCGCGGCACTGGCGACGCCCGAAAGAGCACACGTCAAGACTGCAAGTAGAATCTTCATTTCGTCCCTGATCTCTGATGAAGGCAGATTGAGGTAAATCGCTCAATGAGTCGGGGACCAGCGGGCCGCGGAAGTTGACACTGATCGCATCAAGAACCGCGCCACCGCCGCTCCGTTGCATCCCATTGTTCGTCGTCATTTGCGTAGGTCAATGTGCAGGCGATGTTGCAGATCGTACAGCCAAGCTAATCATTGGATGATCGTCGGGCACGTCGTTGGCAAGTCGTTCGACATCAAGTTTTGATTCGGGAAATGTGTTTTCGTATCGTCTGGGTCTCACCAAGAGTGCTTGGCTCTTCGGAAGCAAATCCGCGTAGTCAGCGCCCATCGGAACGCCCCTCAGTGCGTGAATGGCCTTGCCTTCAAGGAATTTCCTTGCGTCCTCCACGTCGCCGTTTCGAATCATTGATGCCGCTTCGATACAAATGCGGCCACGATCGGTGTAGTTCTCCCGTCGATCCGCAAGTGCTTGTTCTTCATGTTGAATGTGGGCGGCGAAGTAGCCATCGGCCGCAGAGCAGATCGCCGTAACGATCAAGGTAGCGATGATGTATTGTTTTCGCATCGGCTTGTCTTCGCTGAAATAGGGAACTGGAATGTCTGCGATAGATTCGCATGTCTTGTCGAAATATTGGCAACGGAAAACATTTCATTGTGTCGACGAACGACCCGGATG
>JARFQX010000158.1 GCA_029287555.1 Rubripirellula sp.
CTTTCCAGTACCGGCCCCGGCCAGAACCAGCAGCGGTCCGGAGAGAGTCGATGCCGCTTCGGCCTGCGGTCCGTTAAGTCCATTCGTAGCGTTCAATCCGTTCGGCCCCGCAGATAAAGCGACGTTCGATGTTTCGTCAAGGTTGATCTTGGTTTGCCCGGCAACAGGCGTGATCCGGTCGAAATCCTAAATCCTGACGAAGCGCTCGCAACCTAGCGAAGGTTGTCGCGGTCGATCACGGGATTGGCCGATCCGGTGGCGATCAATACCAATACGCCTTGCTGAGGTAGATTGCGCGGCACCATTGTGTGGTCAAAGGGAATGCCGTAGCACGCATAGTTGCCAGTGGCGCTGTCCATGACATAAACCAAGGTCGACGCAGCCGGTCGATTGCTGGCCCGAGGAAACTGTGCCCGACCGGTCACCATCATGTATTGACCGCCTTTCGCGCCGGTGCCCAAGGCCTCAGCCACGTTGATCGAGAATTTCGCCAGGAATTGTCCGCGGCGAGGATAGATCACACTGCACTGAAGCAGACCCGAATTGTGGTCGAGCACAAACAGGCCTTCGGCTTCGTCCGACACGTCGCCCGTCGCGAGCGAGTAGCGATCGCTGGAAACGGCAGCGCTGGCGTTGATCAAAGGAAGTGCGTGCTCCCAACGATCAACTGGCTGAGAGTTTCCGTGGCTACGGCCCATCACGTAAGCGGCGCTGCAGATTCCAAGCAGAGCGATTGCCGTTAGACTCGTCATCACGACGGACGAAAGACTGCAACATCGTTCTGGTGTATCAGCAAGTGGGAGATAAGAAGTTTCAGATACGTGTGACATCAGTTGGGCGACTCCATGCGGGAAAAGGAATTTTCGGCGGTGCGATTGGGTACTGAAATCGTGTTGGAGGTTTTCTCGGCTGCCTCGGCTTGCGGGGCAGCAACCAAGTGAAATCAAGTGAGTAGGATGCAGGTGTTCCTGCTCGTCTTCCCGCTTGATCGCCTCGCTACGACAGCGACTTTCCGAGATTCCGGCCGACAACGACGCGTTCAGCCTCCGAGGAATTGTACGCGGTTGCTTTGAGCTTTACGATTGCGATCCCCTGAAAAGATCCTCTCCATACGTCCCGATTTCCGCAAAGAACCGCGCGAGCTGACGAGCCAATCATGGGCATCAACGCACCTCTGCATCGAAAACTCCGCATGGGACTCGTCGGTGGGGGGTCTGGATCCTTCATCGGGCGAGTCCATTCCATCGCCGCGTGCCTGGATAACCGCGCCGTCGTGGTCGCCGGCGCCCTGTCGAGCGATCCCCACCGGTCCAAGGCCTCGGCCCCGGATTACGACATCGATGAATCACGTGCCTACGGAAGCTTCGAGGCGATGCTCGATGCCGAGAGCAAGCTGCCCGACGGTGAGCGTATCGATTTTGTCAGTATCGCGACCCCAAATCACATGCACTTCGACGTCGCTCGGGCCGCAGTCGAGGCTGGATTCAACGTGGTCTGTGACAAACCGATGACGTTCGATTTGGCCCAGGCCGAGTCGCTATTGAAGACCGTCGAGGGAACCGATGTTGTCTTTGCGGTGACCCACAACTACACCGGCTATCCGCTGGTGCGTCAAGCCCGCGAGATGATCCTTGGCGGTGAGCTGGGTGAGATCAATGCAATTCGTTCGCAATACATCCAGGGATGGCTGCGAAGTCCGTTGGACAGCGATAACCAAAAGCAAGCCTCGTGGCGCACCGACCCCAATAAGAGCGGGGCTGCCGGCACCTTCGGGGACATCGCGACCCACGCTTACAATCTTGGTCGATACATGACCGGTGTGCTGCCGGCGGAAGTCAGTTGTAGCTTGAAGACATTCGTCGAAGGCCGTCGTCTTGACGACTACGGAACGGCCGTGATTCGCTACGACAACGGCGGGCTCGGTACCGTCACCGCCTCGCAGATTAGCCACGGTCGCGAGAACGACCTCGAAATCGAAATCGACGGCACCAAGGGGTCGCTTCGCTGGCGGCAGGAAACCCCCAACGAGTTGATTTTTCGTCAGAACGGAAAACCCCACCAGCTGTACACGCGCGACCCGAAGGCGCCATTCATGAATGCGTCTGGGGCGTCGGCTTGTCGTTTGCCGTCGGGCCATCCCGAAGCTTTCTTCGAAGCTTTTGCCAATGTCTACACATCGGCGTTTGATGACATGACGCGTCGCGCCGCCGGAGATTCGGTCGAGCGTCGCACGACGGTTTATCCGAATGTTTACGATGGTGTGGAAGGTATGTACTTCATCCAGCAGTGCGTCGAGAGCAGCGACCAGGGCGGCCGCTGGTTATCGCTGAAGCACGACGCGGCTCGCGTCTAGGGGCCAGCGGCCAGCTCCGCCCGGTCGTCGATAGGCACCGATCATCCCGAATTCACGGGGCGGGTTCCGAGTTTAGACGCGGGTTCCGAGTTTAGACGCGGGTTCCGAGTTTAGACGCGGGTTCCGAGTTTAGACGCGGGTTCCGAGTTTAGACGCGGGTTCCGAATTTTCGGGGCCGCGACGATGTGGGAATCTTCGCTGCTCACCGATCCCCGTCGGTCTGGGGCAATTTGCCAGCTTTGCGGAGCTTCTCTGTCCACTGGCCTGGCAGAGCGTTTATGATTGACTGTGGTTCTCGGGGGCCGCCCGAG
>JARFQX010000164.1 GCA_029287555.1 Rubripirellula sp.
GGTCGTGTCGAAGCGCATATCGAGTTTGCAGCAAGTCGAATTCTGCATTCACGATGACGGCGCGCCTTGGGCTTGCAACATTGATCCTCACGCGATGCATCAGGTGTTCGATGTCCTGATCGACAACGCGGTCGCCAGCGGAGCATCTTTCATTGAAATCTCCTGCGTACCGGACGAGCTTAACGGCGGTCCTGCTTTCACCGTGATCGTCAGTGATGACGGCCCCGGTGTTCCTCACAAGGATCGATTGAAGGTGTTCGAACCGTTCTACACGACCAAAACTCGCGGCACCGGTTTGGGATTGGCCATGAGCCGGCGAATCGTCTCGGCCCATGGCGGACAAATCTATTTTGGCACTCCGTGTCGCGGTGGTGCATCGGTCTACATCACGCTGCCCGTGAAGCAGACAGGCGGGCTGGCGATAAGCGAGTGAATCGCGCAGCGACTCCCGTAGAGACCTCCTCGGCGCACCGCAATTTGTACCTGGGGAGTCCACCATCGCGCTCAGCCACGAAGACGAGGCTGCGGTCGCTACATGTTGAATTTCCAGCCGCATTGACGTAGATTGAGGCTCGCGTTCTTCTCTTCCGAACGTCCTTCGGTGAATAGCAATGGGTACCCCCGGCGTTGGTCACGTGTCTGGGTGTCGTCGCCTGCTAAGTCCGGGAAGACACTTCTGCGGACCACAGTGCCCGATCCAAGTTCATCAAAAACCTTTGCCAGTTGAGTTCCAACAAAAAGAACCTCACATGTTGTCGAAGCTACGTCGCGCTGTTTCCCTTTCCCTGTTCGTCCCGTTGCTCAATCTCACTTGGAGCTTCGCCCAGGATGCCGTTCCTCAGTCGGGAGACGTCATCACCGAGCAGCAATCGTTTTCACCGTATGCGGGGCGAGAGTTTCCGACTCGCGTCCTATTCGGCGAGACCCATCTGCACACCGCCGTGTCAGTCGACGCCGGAACGATGTGTACGGTTGGACAGGAAGATGCCTACCGCTTCGCTCGCGGCCACGAAGTCACAACCACGCACGGCTTGAAAGCGAGGCTTTCGCGGCCTTTGGACTTCATGGTGCTAACCGATCATGCGGAGATGTATGGCCTGATGCCGGCGCTAAAAAAGGGTGATCCGGAATTGCTCAAACAGCCCTTGGGCAGGAAGTGGTACGACTCGCTCAAGACCGGTGACCGGGACAAAGTCTTCAGCACGGCGATGGAAATCGTGGCCTCGCTGTCCGAGAATAAGCAGCCACTTAAAGCCGATAAAGTTGTCAAAGACGCGTGGCGGCAATACACCGCACTCGCCGACAAGTACAACGAGCCGGGCGTATTTACGGCCCTGATCGGTTACGAGTACACGACACGCGGCGGGTACAACTTACACCGCAACGTTGTGTTCCGCGGCGACTCTCGTGTCGCCAACCTGACGGTCCCGTTCTCGCAGTATGACAGCCAGAATCCCGAGGATCTGTGGCGCGCGTTGGCCGAATTCGAAGCGAGGACCGGATCGGAAGTGCTGGCCAGTCCACACAACGGCAACCTTTCCAACGGGCGCATGTTTTCCGTGGAAACGAACGATGGCCGGCCCTACACACGTGAACTGGCGGAACTGCGAGCGAGGCTCGAACCGCTCGTCGAGGTGACGCAAATCAAAGGCGACAGTGAAACGCATCCGATGCTTTCGCCCAGCGATGAATTCGCTGACTACGAAACGTGGGACAAATCAAATCTCAACGGCACCGAAGCGAAGAAGCCCGGCATGATTCAATACGAATACACTCGGGAAGCGCTTAAGAACGGCCTCCTGCTTGAAGCCAAGCTGGGCGTCAATCCGTTCAAGTTCGGCATGGCTGGGGGAACCGATAGCCACACGGCGCTCACGACTGCCGGCGAAGACAATTTCTTCGGTAAGCATTCCGGCGTTGAGCCCGAAACGCACCGCTGGGAGCACGTCGTGATTGAGGCCCCCAACCCGGACTTCACCATCTATGGCTGGCAGCAGGCCGCTGCCGGGGTGACGGCCGTTTGGGCCGAGGAGAACACGCGAGAGGAAATCTTTGATGCGATGAAACGCAAAGAGACCTACGCGACGACCGGACCTCGGATGACCGTGCGTTTTTTCGGCGGGTGGGACTTCACTAGTGACGATGCGATGTCGCGACTGCCCGCCGGCACCGGTTACGCCAAGGGCGTTCCGATGGGAAGCGATCTGACCAAGGCGGTGGGCGGCAAGAGCCCGACCTTCCTGGTCGCCGCCATGAAGGATCCATACAGCGGCAACCTGGACCGCATCCAAATCATCAAGGGTTGGCTCGACCGTGCGGGCAACAAGCACGAGAAGGTCTACGACGTCGCCTGGTCTGGGGAGCGCCAACCGGGTGAGGACGGAAAACTGCCACCGGTTGGTAACACCGTCAATGTCGCGGAAGCCACCTGGACAAACAGCATCGGCGCCCCCGAATTGATCACCGTCTGGAAGGATCCCGATTTCGATCCCTCCGAAAGCGCTTTCTACTACGCCCGAGTGCTCGAAATCCCCACCCCGCGCTGGACCGCTTACGAAGCCAAACGTTTCAATATCAAGATGCCCGACGAGGTGCCCATGACCACTCAGGAACGGGCCTACACTTCGCCGATTTGGTACTCGCCCTGAGTGCAACGCCGTAGCGGATTTTCATCATCTCTCTTCACTCGCGATGACGTTGTGCAAATGCGTAACAGAGCTTCGTTACGGCGTTACCCTGAGGAAGCGACCGTGTTTCGACTGAGCCTGTTGGCTGGGACGATGGGGGCGATGGTCGCGATTTCAGCACCGTCCCGGGCATGCACCATTTGCGTCGGGATGCCAGAGAAGTCAGTTGCGGACTACCTGATCGAAAGTCACTGCGTCATCCTTGCCCGCGAGGATCCGTCACAGCCATTCGCCTTTGCACCGGTGGAAGTGCTCAAGGGCGAGTTTGACGGCGTCGAGATTGATTTGCTCGTCGATTCGTTGACTCGAAGACGATTGAACGCGGATGAGCAACGGAAGGTCTTGCTCGTGCAGCGGCATGAGCAGGACCAGTGGCGCAGTCTTGGAATCGCCAGCGCAACCTTCGAACAGCTTGCCCGTCGGATTCTCGCTCACGCGCCCGAGTGGCAGACCGAGAAGGGGCGGGCAAAACGCATCGAGTTTTTTCTCTCGCTGTTCGGGCACAAAGATCCGCAGACCTATCGGTTGGCGTACCTGGAAATAGGTCGCGCCCCCTACGGCGTGATCCGCCAGCTCGGGCAACTCGTCCCGCGCGTCAAGTTTGGGACGATGCTTGAGGACCGACGCTACATCGAGTGGCGACCCCTTGCCATTCTATTGCTCGCTCAGAGTCCGACTCCGGAAGACGCCCAATACGCCCGGGAATCACTCGAATCGGCGCACCGGTTACGCTCAACGACAAACCTTGCCGCCTGGGCGGCGGCGGTGATTGAAATCGACGGCGTTGAAGCGGTTGCTTACCTCGAGAGACATTATTGCCAACAGTCGGATCGCACACCCGAAGAGCTTCGAGCGGTATTCCAAGCGTTTTCTTTGCATGGCACCGAGGATACCGGCGAGATACGAGACCGCATCGTCGCCGCCTACCGTGTGTTACGGGAGACCCATCCC
>JARFQX010000194.1 GCA_029287555.1 Rubripirellula sp.
ACTGGGCCTTGGCATTCGTCTCAAAGACCTGCTTGCCGCGAAGCGGATCACCGTCGACTGCCATCGCATGCTGGGCGTAGTCCCTCTCGAGCTCAACATCGGCGGTTTCCTGGGCCCAAAGCGGAGCAGCAATCAGCAACAGACCGAGGGCGAACGCACCGGTGTCCCGGCATCGCAGAGCGAAACGTTTCGTGGTTGGCGAATCCATTTGTTTGTAACTCAATGGCTCCCTGTCGGTGCCGAACTGTGTTTGAGATGTTTGGTGAAGAACGTGTCCGCAACCTCGACCATCTCATCGAACCAAATTTGCTTTCCCAGGAACGGGTGCGGTGCGTCTTGGATGACCGTCACGCCGGATTCGATTCCCAGATCGCTCATGCTTCTGCGAAACGCGTCCGCTCGCGTGCTTGGATCGTCCTTCTCGCCCGTGATGAACCAGCAGGGCGGATCGCTTTCGTCCAGGTGGTGCAGCGGGGATGCGAGTCGATAAGTCGGCGTTCTTTGTTCCTGCGAGCCACCGAGGAATTGCCGCCAGATTTGGCCGCGATCGTCCATCCCGGAGATTTCTCGAGTGCGTTGAGAAAGCAGATCCGTTTGCGCACCCATCGGTACGGCGGCTTGAATCTCACTGCTGAACTCTGCGTTGCCGCCGTCTCCTTCAAGTTCGGGTTCTCCATTTGACGTTGCGAGTAATGCGGTGAGGTGTCCACCAGCCGAGAGTCCGATGGCGCCGATGTTAGCCCCATCGATTCCGTACTCGTTCGCGTTGGCCCGCAAGAATCGTACGGCCGCCTTGCAATCGTGGATCGCCGCGGGAAAGCCCGCTTCCCCGCTGAGGCGATACGAAATGGTCGCCGCGACGAACCCGCGCGCCGCAATCGCCTGGGCAACCTTTCGGTGACTGGATCGATCGCCCTTGGCCCAACCTCCCCCGTGAATACAGACAACCGCGGGCAGTTCACTCCAGGCATCGCAGGGTCGATAGATGTCCATTTGAAGCGTGCGATCGCCATACCTTGCATACGTGACGTTCAGCTTCGCGTTTAAGTCGTTCAGTGTTCGCGTTGGAATTTCGGTTCGCCCGTCAACGCGACGGCGAGGCACTTTTCCAGCCGGTCGTGCGTCAAGTTGCATCTCGTGCTGAAATAGGATCGTCATTCCGCGCAATTTACGAGTGATCTCGCCGTTGCGCACCAATGTCGACTCACCGGGATCCTTCTCCAGGTCGTAGAGCTGGAGACTCGGGTTCAGATAGAGTTTCCAATTCCTCCAGCGTACGGCGGCCAGTGCTCCCTGGCTGCCATGATAGAAAAAGGCGTTGTTGTATTCGTTCCGCTTGATCAAGGGGGACCATTCTCCGGGTGGATCCCAACGTCGCCGAAGCGGAACGGAAGCGTTGAGCGACTTCTTCAAGCCGGGAGCCGGGACGACATCGGTTTCGCCCTTCAATAACGGGCTGATGTCGCGACCGTCAATGACGCGTCCCTCCGGAACTTTGAGCCCGGCAAACGTCGCGAGCGTTGGATACCAATCCATGGCGCGGACCACGGCTGACGATTCCTCGCCGGTTTGCAATCCCAGCCCAGGGCCCCAGGCGATCGCAGGCACGCGAATACCGCCTTCGTAAGTTGACAGCTTGCGGCCGCGAATCTTCTGCTCGGGGCTTCGCCCAGGGCCTCGGCCATTGTCGGAGGCGTAGACCACGATCGTGTTGTCGTCGATGCCAAGTTGCTCGAGCGAATCAAAAATGCGGCCGACGTTGTGGTCGAGTTCCTGGATGGCGTCACCGTACTGGCCCCAATTGGAACTGCCCTTGAATTCGTCGCTCACGCCAAGTGGATTGTGGAGCATCGTGTGGGGGAGATAGAGGAAGAACGGACCCTCTCTGTTCTTCTCGATAAAGCCAATCGCTTCGTCGGTGTACAGCTTCGTCAGTTCCGCAGGATCAGCCGGCCGCTCGATGACTTCGCCGTTTCGCATCAGGGGCACGCCCCCCTCGTCTTGAAAATAAACAACCTCAACCGGGTCAAGATTGTGCAGCAGTCCAAAGTAGTGATCGAACCCTTGGCTTTGCGGCAAGAACGGCTGCTGAAATCCGAGGTGCCATTTCCCGATGCAAGCGGTCGCGTAGCCGCCCGCCTTGAGCAGTTCGGCGAGCGTCAACTCGTCTGGATGGATGCCCGATCGCGAATCCGCGCGATGGACCCAGATTTCGTTGCCGACTCGGCGCGGATAGCACCCGGTCAAAAGCCCTGCGCGGGATGGGCTGCAAATCGGAGCGGCCGCGTAATAGTCGGTAAACCGCGTCCCCTCCGCCGCCATCGAATCAATCCGCGGCGTCTCCACTTCGGATGCACCATAGCAACCCAAGTCATAGTAGCCCTGATCATCGACCAGGATCAGAATGATGTTGGGACGACTCGTTGACTCGGCCTGAACGACGGGCGTAACAAAGATCTGCGTCAACAGGGCTGCAATCGCTATTGAAGCGAGCGTAGTGATTCTGTGTAGCAAATGGCGTTGGAATAAGCGGCGGCAACCGGCCTGCGTCGAGGCAAGGAAGTGAATCATGAGAATCCCATTCTTTGGCAATGCGGACGCTGGGCGTTCGTATCGAACTCGCGCCCCGCCGTAATGGGCGTTTCTGCCCGCGCACAAAAAAACCAAGGGACCGCGGTCGGCAAACCGCATGGTCATCCCCTGGCGGCAAGGAACCGAGCACGGTTCCGAACATCAGTTTCTTCTCTCCCGACTCGGAAGTCAAATCCCAGCGGCAACTGGGCCAACCCCAAGTGGTACTACGAACGCTGGCTCGGATTACCGCCATTCATCGCGTCGCAGCCGAACTCCACGCTCCAGCAACGCTGCGGCCCACGAAACCGCGTGGGTCAGCACCGTCATTCGCGCAGCAACAATAGGACCCCCAAGATTATGACCAGGCTGAACTCGTCGGCGAGAATAGGAGCCGGTGAAATTCCACCAACCAGTGAGAACAACCCGGAGAATCGGCGAGGACAAACGCTGCGTTACCCGCGGTGCCGAAGGTGCAACCGGCGAGCGCAGCCGCTACAGACTGTTCCCACTAGCCCAACCGCTGATAAACAAGTTCTGGCATTAAGATCAATCGTGCTCGTGCTCAGTCGCGCAGCGACGGGGCTCGTGCTCGGAACGATCCTGGACATCGCGGCTGAACGAACGTTGACGAGGTGCGGCGCCGTTCTTGATTTCCTGGCAGACGGTTGCGAGATCATTCGATTACGAGCACCGTTTCACTGAGCACGAGCACCGCTGCGCTGAGCACGACGTTGCGCTCGATAAGAGTTGCGCGGTCGATTCCCCGATGGTATGCTGACGCTTAGTGCCAACGGTGCGGACTGGCCGGATTGGAAACCGTTTCCGAAAGCCAGAACCACGAAATTCACGGGAGCAAAGGACAGCGCGTTCCGGTGGTTGGATACCCAAACTCCGTTACCCCGTGATTTCAACCGTTCCACGAAGAAGTCGCTCGTATCGCTACGCTGCCTTCTCTGTGCGCTGCAGTCGCGTCACGTGCAGGAGATACAAATGCTCCGTGGTTTCGCCGCCGTCCGTCGTGACATAGAGCCAGTGTTTCGTTAGCAGTGCTGTCTCAGGGTGCTTGACCGTCACGTGGGTGCCGTCGCTCATCACAACCGTAAATGGGACAAACGGCTGCGCGGTCAACATTTTCTTCAATTCGGCCTGCATGGCGGTTTGCGTTACCTACCTGATCACGGACTGTCTACCGACTTTCGTATACCTCGATTATAGCTTGATTTCCAGGGGCGTCGAACAGCCGTTACCAGGCGATTCTTGAGCGCCTAGTCTTGAGCACCTAGGCATCCGATCGTTCGTTGCGACTGAGCCACCGGGCGGCAGACGATAGAATGTCCGTGGAACTACGCGATGATACGGAGCGGCGGTGGCCAC
>JARFQX010000224.1 GCA_029287555.1 Rubripirellula sp.
GATCGCTTGCGCCGAAGAAGTCGTGGGGATCGCCTGTCGTGTTCTACCCGACTGGGCCCTGCTGGTTCCCGAGAGTCGACTGGAGGTCACCACCGAAGGGGGACTCGATGTTGCGGCCGATTCCGGTCGCGTCGCCGAGACCGTCGGGCGGCTCAAGCAGGCAGGCATCCTTGTCAGTCTGTTCATCGATCCTGAGTTAAAGCAGGTCGAAGCGTCGGCCGCGATTGGGGCCGATGCCATTGAACTTCACACCGGGCCTTACGCCCTGGCCAAACGTGAACAGCAACGAGTGGAACTGGCAAGGTTGTGCGAAGCGGGACGAATTGCCACGACCCTCGGATTGAGGCTACACGCTGGCCACGGCTTGAACTACACCAACGTTCGCCCGATTGCAGAGATCCCCAACATGGTCGAATTGAACATCGGCCACGCGATCGTCTCCCGAGCCGTTATGATCGGCATGCGAGACGCGGTCGCCGAAATGCGGCGAATCCTGGATCTGGTGTAGCGGCGAAAGGTGTAGCGGCGAGAAGCGAGAGGCGAGAGGCGAGAAAGAAAGACCGGCCGCCTGATTCACCCTTCACCCTTCACCCTTCACCCTTCACCCTATCTCCACAACCAGTCTCGAAAGCCTTCCACGAGAAGTTCTCGATTGCTAAAGCTCTGCCACAACAAGATGGTGCTGAGCAGGACGACAACGACGAGCATGGCGAATCCTCGACGGGGCATCGGCGAGACACGCTGGCTAACCTGCTTGCGGAGATTCACCAGCAGCGTCTTCCAGAATCGCGGAGAGAGGTTCGGCTCGAAAGCCAGCACCAGCGCGTGGTCGATGTAGCGGACCCCGTCGAGGCGCAGGTGCACACCGGCTTGCGGGAGCCGAACTTGAAGCGTGTTGATCTCGCCGCTGGCGTTCGGATCAATTTCTCGGGCGGCAGCCAGCAAGGGCTCAAACAGTTCCTCGGGCGTGCGACCATAGACGACAAGTTTGGGCGAGGTAGTCAGTGCGACCAGCGTGGTGCACAACGCGTAAAAGACGGCCAGTGCGACCCAAACCGCTGGGCCAAAAACGGTTGCCGCGGCGGTGGGAAAGAAGAGTTCGGCCGGCCCAACGGCGATCAACCCGGAGATGGCCATGGCCAGCGCCGCGACGTCGCGGCCGCCGGTTGTGACCAACGCTCGACCGGACAGCCGAATCGCGCTGAGCACCAACAAGTAGCCAATCAACGGCAACAGGGCGAGCAGAATCGTGAAGGGCTCAACCGTCTCGAATATGCGGAACATACGTTGCCTGACCCGACCCGCGACGGCCTAATTGATGAACTCTCGTTCGACCCACTTGGTGTCGTGGCGTCCTTGAACAAAGTCCGGATGCTGCAACACACGATCATGAAAGGATGCGGTGGTCGCAATTCCTTCCACCTGCATTTCTACCAATGCTCGTCGCATCGTCGCGATCGCGGCTTCGCGGGTCGGACGGTGCACAATCAACTTCCCAATCATTGAATCATAGTAGGGAGGCACGACGTAGCCACCGTACACATGTGAATCGAATCGCACACCGAGTCCGCCGGGGGTAAACAGCTTGGTGATCTTGCCGGGACTTGGTCGAAATCCTTTGTCGGGATCCTCCGCGTTGATTCGACACTCAATGGCATGGCCAATGCTTTTGAGATCTTCCTGGCGGAACGACAACTTCTCTCCGGCGGCGACTTCAATCTGCGCCTTGATCAAATCGACACCCGTGATCATCTCCGAAACCGGGTGCTCCACCTGGATTCGTGCATTGACCTCGATGAAGTAAAACCGATTCTCGCTGTCGACGATAAACTCGACGGTCGCCGCGTTGCTATATTCCGCACCGCGAATCATTCGCACCGCTGCTTCGCAGATCTCGGTTCGTCGATCTTCGGGCAGATGGGGACTGGGCGACTCCTCGATCAACTTCTGGTGACGCCGCTGAACACTGCAGTCACGCTCGAAAAGATGGCAGACATTCCCGTGATGGTCCGCGATCACTTGCACCTCGATGTGCCGCGGGTTACCAACATACCGCTCCAGGTAGACGCCCGCGTTACCAAACGCCGCCTGGGCTTCGTTGCGCGCCTGGGACAATGCGGAAACGAGTTGAGCTTCATCGGTGGCCACACGCATCCCCTTGCCGCCACCACCGGCGGTGGCCTTGATCAGCACAGGAAAACCAATCGATCGCGCGATCTCGATTGCCGAGGCGTCGGTGTCCACCAAACCGTCGCTGCCGGGCACGACCGGAACCTCGGCTTCGATCGCCATTGATCGCGCCGTATTCTTGTCGCCCAACTTTTCCATCGCTTGCGGGCTCGGACCGATGAACTCAAAGCCGCTCGCCCGGCACACTTCGTTGAAGTGTGCATTCTCGGCAAGGAAACCGTACCCGGGGTGGATCGCATCGACATTGCCAACTTCCGCCGCCGCGATGATCTGGTCAATCTTCAAGTAACTGTCAACGCTGCGAGCCGGTCCAACGCAGTATGCTTCATCCGCCAAGGCGACGTGCATCGATTCGGCATCGGCCTCGCTGTAAACCGCCACCGAGCGAACACCCATCTCGCGACAGGCACGAATGATCCGCAGGGCAATCTCACCACGATTGGCAATCAGAATCTTCTCAAACACCGGATTCGTCTGCTGGGGCGTTGGGGAAAGGTCAATGGAAATCAAGACTCAAGCCGGGTATTGGGGCAATCGATCCGGCTTGGCCAAATGAACGCGAGGCTATTTTCTGGCCGGCAGATGCGGGCCTCCTTGCCCGGTCAGCCCTGGGCACTGGTCGTGCCGAGACTGTCCGTGCGAGTGAGACTCCGTCGGCCGCCCCATCAGCTTGGTTGAATGCGGAACATCGGCTTTCCAAAATCAACCGGTTCTTGATCGCTCACCAATATCTCGACGATCTTCCCACGACATTCGGCCGGTATCTCGTTGAAAACCTTCATCGCTTCGACGATGCAAACAATCGTATCCTCGGAAACCCGATCACCAACTTTGACAAACGGTTCTGATTCCGGATTCGCTTTGGAATAGAAGGTTCCCACCATCGGCGCGTTGATCGTGATCGTGCCCGCAGTTGACCCGGCATCGGCGGCCGACTCGCCCTTCTCCACCGGCACCGCCACGGCGGGAGGTGGTGAGATGGGTGTCGGAGCAATGACCGGTGCGGTCGATCCGCGTTTCAAGCGGATCTTTTCGTCACCTTCCTGGAGGTCAACTTCGCTCAGATCATGTTGCTCCATCAACTCTATGATTTGCCGGATGCGTTCAATCTCGAAGACATCCTTCGGCCGTGCACCTTTGCTCATCGGGGCTCGCCATCAGTATTCGAATGAGGGGGGGACAAAGAGAGGGACTCTAGGGAGGCTGGGAGACTCGATCGCCCCGAACAGCACGCGTCTGCCGATTCGAAGGCGACCGATGCCGACGAAGCGATCGTTTTACAGCATGAACCGACAATCATCGAGGCCCTTTGGCAATCGACTCAGGACTTCGCACCCCGAATCGGTAACCAGGACATCATCCTCGATTCGGATTCCGAAGTCACCATCGAAATAGACTCCAGGTTCGACCGTGACAATCATGCCGGCCGCGAGCGTCTCGTCGCTCGAGGAGGAGAGGCGGGGAGACTCGTGGATCTGCAGACCAACGCCGTGCCCCAAACCATGCTTGAAAGCGGCACCAAGCCCCGCCCCTTGCAGCACCGCTCGGGCGGCACGGTCAACGTCGCTCGCGGCAACACCTGGACCAATCGCTTCAATGGCCGCCAGTTGTGACTCCAACACCGCCTCGTAGCAACGGCGGAACTCGGCGCTGGCCGAATTCCGATGCAGCGTCCGAGTCAGGTCACTAGCGTAGCCGCCAAGCTTGGCACCCCAGTCGATCAGAATCGTGGGGGCGTCCTCGAGAAGTCGATCGGTCGGCTCGTAGTGCGGCAGGGCGCCGGCGGCACCAAACGCCACGATCGGTGCGAAACTGCAACCCTCCGCACCCAGCAACCGCATCTTGGCCTCCAACTCATGGGCGACCTGTCGCTCGCTGCACCCGGGTGTCAACATCGGCAGCAGTGACTCAAAGGCTCGCTCGGCGAGCCGAACCGCGTGCCGCGTCACCTCGATCTCTTGCGGATCCTTGACCATTCGCAGGCTTTCGACGATGCCCGAGGTCGCCACGAAATCGATCTCGCCGCATCGCTCGGCAAACAACTGGTAGGCGCTCATCGACAGATGTTCCGCTTCCAAACCAACCTTGCGTCGGGTGTCTCCCGGCGCGATCAGTTCGTTCAATACCCGCTCGGTCAGGTCGGAAAGGGATTCACTTGGTGGCCGCACAAAGCAGGGCAGATAACCACACTGCTCGGCGATTTGGGCCTCGTAACGACCATCACTCAAGATCGCGGTTTCGCGGGCGGTGACCAAAAGGTACGAGCTGTCCCCCGTAAACCCGGACAAATAGCGGACGTTGATTTCATCGGTCACCAGCAGAGCGTCGAGGCCGAGCTCTCCGAGTGAATCGGTCAGTCGTGCGAGGCGATCAGGAAGTTCGCTCATCAAGTTTTTCCATCGAGATCCAAAGGCTCCTCGGGCACCCGGTCGGTCGGCGCCCATCATCGGTCCGTTCGTTCGATCCAGCGTAGCACGAATCGGGCCCCGGGGACCTCGGTTGCGATTAGAATGGGATTCTCGCAACCTCCTGACTTACTTCTTGCTATTCAACCGGGCGTGATTCCCATGCAAAACCGATTTCCCTTGATCGCGACGACGATGTCTCCGTTGCTGGCGATTGCCGTGGCAGGTCTTCTTCGGGCGGACGAGACGGAGCCCGAGTCAGCGAGCGATGCGAAACCCAAGGTCGTTACCGTCGAGGGTGTTTTCGAGGCGGTCTCGGCGGCCGAAGTCATGGCGGCGGCCGAGCAGATCGACAGTTTCGTGATCAAACGAATCGTGCCTCACGGCTCCGAAGTCAAGCAAGGCCAAAACCTCGTTTGGTTCGATCGCGAGGAGATTGATGAGAAGATCGAGGACTCGGAAACTGATTTACGGCTTGCCAAAGTGGGGATCGACCGAGCGATTTTCGATCACGAACAGTTTCTCAAGACGCAAGAGCTCGATCGAGCCGCTGCCGAGCGGGAGCGGAAAGCTGCGCGCCAAGCATACGACAACTTCGTCGATGTCGACCGCGATCGAAAGGCGAAGTCGGCCGCTTTCAACCTCAAGTCAGCCCGGGCTTCACTCGAGAATGCTCAAGAAGAGCTGAAACAGCTTCAACAGATGTATGAAGAGGACGACCTGACTGAAGAATCCGAGGAGATTGTTCTCAAGCGTGCCAAGCAATCGGTTGATTCGGCCCAATTCCGCTTTGAGACAACCGAGATTCAAACCAACCGAGTGCTCGAGCAAGAGATTCCGCGATCGGTCAAGGAGCAGGAAAGCAGTTTGTCCCGAGCGGAACTCGCCTACGAAAAGAAGATGCATGAGATGAAGCTGGAACGCCAGAAGCGTGAAATCGAACTGGCCAAGGAGAAGGAGAAACTGCGCAAAAAAGAGCGGGACCTCGCCGAATTGAAGGAAGACCGAAAAGCAATGGTGCTGACCTCGCCCATCAACGGCATTGCCCTGCACGGAAAATTGACACGTGGCCGGTTGCCGGAAAAGCCGAGCACGCTAGACGCCGATAGCAAGGTCGCCGGCAAACAGGTACTGATCACCGTCGTCAACCCGAAGAAATTGCAGGTGCGGGCCGACCTCAGCGAGAAACAACTTGGCGTGGTGACCGAGGGCACCCGCTGTAAAGTCATCATCAATGCCTTCCCCGATCTGGAGGCGAACGGGGTCGTCAAGTCGGTATCGAAGGTTCCGTACGCCGCCACCAAGTATGACTGCGTTGTCTCGCTTCGCACCATCAAGGACGCGCCCGGATTGATCCCCACGATGACCTGTGAATTGAAGTTCGATTCCCCATCTGAAGACGAAGATGACGAGGACGATGACGATCACGAGGAGGGAGAGAAGGACGGGGATGGAGAGGACAAGCAGCCGGAAACCGATTCGGATCAACCAGATCGCGAGGACGAAGAGTGAAGTTTCAATTGGGTGCCATTTTCGCCTCGGCATTGCTCGCGTTGTGGGCCGGTCCCGTGCGGTCGCAGGACAAGCCGGACGGTCCGACGATTCTCGACAACCCTTTCGATTTCAGCAGTGAGCCCAAATTGCCGATCGTCGAACCGGCTGGCAGCGAGACGATTCGCCGCGCTAT
>JARFQX010000340.1 GCA_029287555.1 Rubripirellula sp.
GCCCTTACGCCTGAGTGTGAATCAATCCACTCTGGGTGTGGTTCGCTCCATTGACTGATCGCTTGGCATCGAAGATCGCTGGCTCAGGCGACGAGTAATCGGATGAGTTCAGGACCGTAACGGTGGGTCACCGCTGTAAGCACGGCAGCAATGCCAAGACCAGCCGCGAGAACGATGGCGACCTGACTTCCAAGAATGAATCCGATCGTGTGGCGTGCGCAGCCCATTTTCCGCATCGTCACGATTTCCGATCGCCGCAGGCGAACGGACAGGGCGATGACCAGAGTCATCATGACCAGGGTGACGAGTGACACAAGGGCGATCGCCGCCAGCAGATAACTTCGCACCATCACGATTCTTGCCAGCAGCGAGTCGATCACCTTGCGCGGCCGCGCGATCTGCACGGTCTCATCTGGAGAGAAGTACTGTCCCAGGAGAATCGTCTCGGCTTTCTGGTCTTCGGGAATCACCAGCATAGCACTGATCGGGAACTCGCCGCGATCTCCGTGAAAATGGAAGCTGCCCGCGTTGTCTTTGGTGATGTCGGTGTAGGACGTTGCCTCGAGTGAGCCGTGCTTCGCGGTCTTTGCATGGCCGTGACCGAGGCCTTCGATGATCCAGCATGTCTCCAGATCAGTGAAAATGGCCTCGTCATCCGGGGTCTCTGTTGTGCCAAGCAATCCCACCACTCGCAAGCGTAGCGGCGCATCGCCTAGCACGAATGCCGTTGACTTCGCGACCGGAATTCTGTCGCCAATCTGGACATCGAGCTGTTCGGCCACCCTGGCGCCAACGACACATTCTCCCAGCATGTTCCAGCTGCTTCCGGCCGCCAGACGCAGGTTCCTCGCACGGAGGTAGTCCCGCGTCGTTCCGACAATTTGCCGGTTGCGTGCTGTGAATCTCGTGTGTAGCGGGATGACGCTTGCCATTTTCTGTGCTTGGACCCGGCGCAGCTGCTGATAACGCATTACCTCGTCACCTGGTTGGTCGAAGTAAACGCTTCGCAGGACCAGTTCCAGCGAACTGCCGCGCGGACCGATGACCAGGGGGGTCGAATCCGCTCTGGATCGAAAATGTTGTTCAGCGCTAGCAACAATCGATTGCAACGCGGCCGGTAGATACAGGATCAGGGCGATCGACGCCACAAGAATGCTCGTGGTCCAGCGGTGACGGCGAAGATACTGCCATGCTAGATAAAAGCTGTCAGGCATTACTCAGCTCTCCACCTTTTCCAGATGAGCCTGCCCGCAGAATTCCGAAACTTCGGCTGTCTCGGTGAACCGCGAGATCGTATCGCGATCATGCGAAACAACGACCAGTGTTGCCCGTTGCTCGGCGACATAGCTTTCAAGAGCATCGAGGACTCGCATCGCGTTCCGCGAATCGAGATTGGCCGTTGGTTCATCGGCCAGGAGTATTTTCGGACAAGTGATGATCGCACGACAAACGGCAACCCGCTGCCGCTCTCCTTGGGACAACTCATTCGGCCTTCGCCCCAGCATCGTGCCCAGGCCCACTTGTGTTGCGATGGTCTTGGCACGTTCCCGAACCTCGGCTTCCAGCCGCAGTGCTCGGCTGATGCGATACGGCAACAAGATGTTGTCCAGCACGCTAAGGTAGTCCAACAGCGCGAAGTCTTGGAAGACGAGTCCCACATTTGCGATACGAAAATCACGCCGAGCCGCATCCCCCAAAGTTGATACCTCCACGCCGCAGGTCTCGACGCATCCGGAATCGGCAGGATAGATGCCGGCAACCAGATGCAACAGAGTCGTCTTGCCACAACCGCTGGGGCCCGTCCAACAGACGCGCTGACCGCCGCTGACCGAAAGCCGATCAACCTTGAGAGCAAAACCGCCCCTGGGGTAGGCGAACCGCACATCGCGCAGGTCGATCATGCTTCGCCACCCTGCCGGGTGCTGGTCAAGCCCATGGTGGAATCCGCAGGCGACTGGTCCAGCATCTCCATCGCGGTGATCTTCCAATGGCCGTTTTGGTCTCCGATGGTGATCATCGCCACGTGTTCGTTTTGTCGGGCATGTACGTGCCCCCAGTGCCCGATCCATCCGCCGACGCGCCATCGACAGCGATAGGTCAACTCTGATCCACCTTGATCGTTCGGATCGACCTCGGTAACCGCCACCTCCTTGACCGAAATCCGCAAGCCTCCCTGGTTTTTGACTTCCATGCTCCGGCGCGTTTGCAGGTAGACGTCGGAAAGCAATTCACCAGCAACGCTCCTGGCCAGACGGTCATAGATTACCTGCTCGTCGTGGTGTTCGAACGAGCGATAGACGTTGTGCAAGAGCGTCTGCAAGAGCTCGCCAGTCTCCTGTTCCGTAAGATCCGGGCGGTTCGCATAAGGATTATTAAACGTGAATCTGGCTGTTGGAAATAACAGCACACCAACCACCATCGCAGCCATCGCGCCGAAAACCGCAACTCGTGAAAGACGACGGCCGGCACGCCGCTGTCGCCATACGGCATTCAGCAGGATGATCATGACCGCGCCGCAGCAAACCGAAACCAGCGGAAAGGACATCGCCGGCGGTGCGGGCGGACGGGCGATGGTCAAGAGTTCCGTGTTGGATGGACTGGTCAAGTAGTTCTTCCACGTCAGCACGGGCGCGTCGGGCGTGACCACACCAGGCAGCCCGCCCGCTTCGTCTGAAGCCACCGCCGGGATGGACTGGATCCTTGGCGTGAATAACTCGCATTGCATCGAAACCTGTTCAGGCATCTCGGCGATCGGATAGACGTAAATCAGTCCCAGCGTTGCCGAGACCGTCGCCAAATCAACCGCAGGATCGATGATACCGGTCGATTTCAACGAGCGGTGGATGAAGTGAACGCGATCGAGCCGCCCGGTGACCTCTTGCCCGTCGATGGTGACAGGGTTCTTGTCTGCCAGAAATTCAGCGATCCGCTCTTTTATTTCCCGTTGTTGCTGCACCGGAATCAATCCGCCCGAATCGAGCCCAAGGTCAAGCCAGGATTCAACATCTTTTGGCCGAATGATGATCTCCTTGCGGACCTCGTACGGCTCAACGTACAGATAGACCGAAAGCGGCGCGTCGAATGGGCGACGTAGGTTGCGGTGCCGAAAGCTGGAGTACCACGGGTCATCCCAGTCGAGATCAACGGTGAATTCATCCGAAAGATAACGAAAGTCATTGACGGGCAGTCCGCTGTGGTAACAGACGAAACCGATGTTTGCTGCCACTCCGTTCTTGGTCCTAGGAGGTCGAATACTCAGCTTGCTTGGCGGCTCTACCAGGTCGTAGACCAACTTTA